>JAIPDI010000001.1 GCA_021737785.1 Deltaproteobacteria bacterium | reverse complement strand
TTATTTATGTTGTCAAAGAGCATTTTTTAGATGCTTGGAACCGAAAGGAAAAAACTTACACTTTATCCGTTCGCCATTATGAGCATATGCTCATAATGGCGGCTTGATTGAGTTCTGACTTTTTACGAGACCGTCAAATATGATGATCATAAAAAAGTCTCTTTTCCGTGGATTCGAGAATTCAGAAAGTTGAGAATTCCAATAGATATACCGGTTAGGGATAAGGATGGCGCTCAACGACGCGGATTTTTCCGCCTCTTGGGAACTCCTCAAATATAATGTAAAAGATTCAGAGTGCAAGTTTCGAGAGGTCTGCAGCGCCCAGACCTTCCGGGGGCCGGAGACGGGAACCGAATCCCTCAGCTTCTTACCCCTAAGGCGGCTTAACCGCCGCAACCCAAAAGATATTGGTGCAAATCCCGGAAATTTTCAGCGCGCTCGCCGATATGGCATCAACTTTTCCGCATGGTGTCCCGCAAGGCGGGATTACAACAAAAGATTCTAATAAATAGTGTCTGAACGAAAACCCGGAAATCCAAAAAGGGTGGAATCGAAAACTTGGTTTTATTAATTTCAACTCTATTCCATCAATTCGGAATTCGCAATTCCTCAATTCGCAATTGTGCCTGAATCACGCCAAGGCGTGATTTTCGTTCAGGCACTGCTAAATATAGTATCCGCTGAAAAAGCATTAAGCCCCTCTATCTCCCGATATCTGAACTACCATACGTCTCCTTCGGGGTCTGTTGTCAAAATCGAGGAGCACGACCTGCTGCCATGTGCCCAGGGTCATCTTTCCATCGACAATCGGAATATGGAGGGACGGACCGAAGATCGCCGCGCGTACGTGGGAGTATCCGTTTCCGTCTCCCCACCGTTCATTATGCTCATAATAGATATCCTCCGGCGCCATTCTTTGGATCGCCTTTTTCAAGTCGTCAATGACGCCGGTTTCAAACTCGATGGTCGTAAGGGCGGCGGTTGATCCTGGAATAAAGAGGGTGACGGCCCCGTTCCGGATATTCGATGCTCCCACTTCACGGGCGACTTCTCCCGTGACATCGATGGCATCCGTATCCGCTGTTGTTTGTATCAAAATCAGGCGGTTTTGAACAGGCATATATTTACCCCAAACAATGTTTATTCTTGCGGTCTTTCCAATTAGTTATGGAACGTCCAGGGATTGCCGGCGGACATCAGGACCGCATGTGATGTCCGTTCGGGAGGGAAAAAAAGGCCCCTTCGTTATTGACCGTCGGGTCTGGACCGGCAACTCAGTGACTTTCCGGAGTATTGGTAAAGTTCCAGCATAGCGTCATATACCATAGCCTCTTGTTTTTGTGCAACAAAAAGCGATCCCATAGGCAGGCTGCGCCGGTGGGGAGTTACTGAAACATGAACCGCCGCATGCTGATATTCATCAGTATTCCCATGGCCGCCATGGTGGTAATGAGGGATGAGCCGCCATAGCTGAAGAGGAGGAGGGGAATGCCCACCACCGGGAGGAGCCCTGTAACCATCCCCACATTGATGGCGACCTGCCAGAAAACGATGGAAACAATACCGACAGCGATCATGGAGCCGAACCGGTCCTTTGAATTTTTCGCGATATTGAGACCCCACAAAATCATGAAGAGATAGATCATGAGAAGCACCGCCGATCCTATCAGGCCCCACTCCTCAGCCAGCACTGAAAAGGCAAAATCGGTATGTTGTTCCGGCAGAAAGTGAAGCCGCGTCTGCGTGCCCTGTAAATACCCCTTTCCCCAGATCTGCCCCGAGCCGATGGCGATTTTGGACTGATTGATGTGATATCCGGCGCCCAGGGGGTCCATGTCGGGCCTCAGAAATGAAAGAACCCGCTTCTGCTGATATTCCTTGAGTCCAAACCAGATCAACGGGGCGGCGAGACCGGATGCCCCGGCCAGAATCACCAGCGATTTCCAGTTTACCTTGGCAATGAGGATCATGGAAAAGGAGATCAGGGCCAGGAAGAGGGAGGTGCCGAGATCGGGTTCCTTCAGGATCAGAAAACAGGGTATTGCCGTGAGGATGAACGGCTGCCAGAGGTCCCTTAAGCGGTATTCCTTGAATTCCCCCCTCTCACTGAAAAACTTGGCCAGAACCAGGACGACGGCGATTTTGGCCAGTTCAGAGGGCTGAAATGAGATCGGTCCCAGGCTGAGCCATCGCTGGGACCCGGACATCACCCTCCCCGCAAAGAGGACCAGGATAAGAAGACCGACGGTGAAGAAATAGGCTGGATAGGCCAGGCGTTCTAAGACGTAGTAGTTGAAGGTCGTCGCCAGAAGGAAGACCGCAAATCCGATCAGAAACCAGTATATCTGTTTCAGAAAAATCTCCGCTCCCCCCATGTCCCGAATCGGGTAGGTGGCGCTGTAGAGATTGAGGATGCTGATGCCTGCTTCCAGTAATAGAAGCAACAGCAGGACCCAGTCAAAATTTTGAATAAGCCGTCGATCCAGCATGGGTTCTCTTCATTGAATTGACTATTGAAAAATCCAGAATCTCCAAAATGAAACGGTCATGATGGGACCTGAAGATATGCCTGTATGATTTCCTTGGCGATCGGGGCTGCCGCGCTCCCTCCGTGTCCCCCATGTTCAACGAGCACTGCCACTGCGATCTCCGGGTTGGAGGCAGGGGCGATAGCAACAAACCAGGCGTGGTCCCTGAATTTAAAAGGGACGGCTTCCTCTCGTTTTGATCCGCCCTCCTTCTTGAGGGCGATGACCTGTGCAGTGCCGGTCTTGCCGGCAACAATGATATCTTTGAGCCTGGCCTTGGACCCCGTGCCATGAGGCTGATTCACCACTCCCACCAGGGCCTTTTTGACCAGCTCGAGATGCTCCGGCTTGATCCCGGCCTCTCCCGCGGAGATTGCCTCAAATTCGAAGAGTGTCTCCCCATCGGATTTCTTGACCCACTTCGTTGTCTGGGGCCTGTATATATGGCCGCCGTTAAAAACCGAGGAAATCAGGTTGGCCATCTGCAAGGGAGTTGTCAGTACAAAACTCTGGCCGATGGAGGTGGAAATGGTCTCGCCGGGCTGCCAGGGAACCCCCCATTTTTTCAACTTCCATTCGGTGGTGGGAACCAGACCACTGCTCTCTTCACCCAGATCAAGGCCTGTTTCCTTTCCCAGACCCAGGCGTTTTGCGTATTGCGCAATCCTGTCAACGCCCAGGCGTTTCCCCACCACATAGAAATAGACATCGCATGATTCGACCAGGGCCCTGTGAAGATTTACCTTTCCATGGCCCCATTTTTTCCAACAGCGATATGTCCCTTTTCCCAACGAGTAGGTGCCGTTACAGAATATCTCTTCTTCCGGCGAAATGACGCCCTCTTCGAGAGCTGCCAGGGCCATGACAATTTTAAAAACCGATCCGGGGGGATATTGACCGCTGATTGCCCTGTTCTGCAGGGGAAACTCCTTTGACAACACCATATCCTGCCATGTCTTTTTGTCCAGCCCCCTGATAAACACATTGGGGTTGAAAGAAGGGCTGCTTGCCAATGCAAGCACCTCGCCATTGAGGGGGTTTATGGCCACGACCGCGCCATGCTTTCCCTGTAGGGATTTTTCGGCAAGTTCCTGCAGGCGTTTGTCAATGGTGAGGCATATGTTGGCGCCCGATATCGGATCTTTTCGAGACACCATCGCAATTTTTCTGCCGGCAGCATCCACCTCCACCTGTTCACCCCCCCGAATGCCATTCAATTGGGCCTGCCACTTCCACTCAACCCCCCTTTTTCCGATGAGATCCCCGGCCCGGTTTTTCGGAAACTGACCGCTCATCAACTGCGCTTCACTGATTTCGCCCACATACCCGAGAACATGGGATGCCAGGCCTTCATAAAAATAGTGCCGCTGGGGTCTGACACGGATCATCAGGCCCGGCAGGTCAAATCGATGGCTCTCAATGCTGGCGAGTTCGTCGCGGGACATGTCGGTTTTGAGGCATACCGGCTTGAAAGGATAGCCGCTGCCGGCCTTGTCCAATATCCGCTCTGCCGCTTCCCGGTCGAGGTCTCCGAGCCTGCTCAGCCTGTCCAGCAGTTCAGACCGGTTCTGGACCTCCTCCGGAATGACATAGAGGTCGTAGGAGGGACGGTTATCGACGAGTACCTCGGAGTTTCTGTCCATGATCATCCCCCTGAAAGGCGGAATGTCATGGAGCCGGATTCGATTATGCTCGGACTTGGCGCGGTAGGCGGGTCCGTTGACAATCTGCAAGGTCCACAGCCTCAAGATCAAGATGCCGAATGCCATCAGCACCACCAGCATGGCAATCTTCAGCTGTTTGCTGAAGATCTCTGAAGAAACAGGATCAAAATGGGATGGTTTCAACACTTGGTGCGCATTCCATTAAAGGGGTTAGTGCCTGCCCGTCATGAGAGAACCGCGTCCGGACAATCGAGTCGGGCCGGTCTGTCTAAGACGGTCAGAAGACAAAGGCGACGGTTGACAATCAGTAGCGGTCGTTCTCCCACGTGGGATCCTTCAGATCCTCCAGGGCCGGGGCATCTTCTTTCCCTGCGGGGATACCCCTCAACCGGTCGAAGAAGCCATACAAAAGCGGGGTAAGGAGGCCGGTGCCGATGATTGAAACCGCTGCCGCGAAAAAAAGCGGTGTTGATAAAACCATGCTGCCAAAAAAGAGCACGGATGCCGCCTGCAGCGTCGCATGTTTAAGAAAAACGGCCAGCGAGACAATGATGATTTGCCCCTTGACTGTCTGAAAATTAAAAAAAAGCGACCCCAGGTATATCCCCAGGAAAACGCTCACATAAATGAAGACGGAAAGGCCGTCCGGGCCGCTGGAAAAGATGTCGATCAGCAGGCCCTGACTCAGGGCAAAGACCCCCGCTTGGGTGCGGCCAAAAGACAGGAAGAGATACCCCGTCAACAGGGTGAGAAGGTCAAAGTCGAAAATCCCCATGCCCCAGGGATTCCTGTCGATTCCCTTTAAAAGGGTAAATGCCGCCCCCACCAGCCAGGCGGCGAGATAGAAATGTGATCGTGCCTTTTCGTGTTCGTGTGATGCGAAGATTGTCTTTTCCTATTCAAATTCCGGTAAGGAGTCTACAGTAAACCATATAAAGCATCAAGGGCCGGCGGTCGGAGGTGGGAGATCAGGGTGGCGAAGCACACATCCCTATTATCCCCCTCATCCCGCCAGCCAGCATCCATTCCCGCTAAGGGTGCGGTATGTATTCGGCAGCACCACCCCCAATGCCCGGTGTCCGACGGATATCCTTCCGTCATTCCACGATTTCCCTCGGATAAACGGTCAGGATGATAAGGACCTCCTCCAACTTGGAAAAATCGACGGAAGGCATTACATCAATATCCTTGAAAAGCTTTCCTTCTCCCTCCTTCACCGCCGAGATTTCTCCCACCGGGAGACCTTTGGGGAAAACTCCTCCCAGACCGGATGTAATAATCAGGTCTCCCACGACCGCATCGCTGGATTTGGCCATGTAGTCCATTTTACAGACCTGGCCTGAAGTCCCTTTTACCATTCCCCTGTCCCGGGACCGTTGCGTCAGGCAGTCAACCGCGCTGTTCTGATCGATAATAAGGAGAACTTTGGCATAGTTATTGGACACGGAAACAATCCTCCCCACCACTCCGGACGCATTGACGACCGGCATGTCCCACTTCAGCCCGGCATTCTTCCCCTTGTCGATAATTACGGATTTGAACCATCCGGTGGGGTCCAGGCCGATCACCTGGGCCGCAACCACCGGTCTCTGAATCGCCTCCTTGAACTGAAGGAGGCTGCGGAGCCTCTCATGGGCGGTCAGCAATTCCTTGTATTGGCCCTGTTCTCTCCTGAAGGATGCCATCTCTTGTTTCAGTCGCCTGTTTTCTCTGCGAACATCAACGAGATAGAAATAATTCGTCCAGAAATCCCTTGTGGCGTTAATCGTCTGTCGGATGAGTTTTTGGAAGGGAGCGGTAATTTCTATAATGAGTTGTTCTACAGGATTCCAGGGTTGTTTCAGACCGGAACTCGAAGAGAGCAAAAACAGTACAAAACATACGAAAAAAATCGATACCCACAGGTTGCGAAAGCGTTTGTCACCTTGCAATGATAAAACCTTGTCCCGTTTTGTCTAACGACGTTCATAAAAAAAGATCAGTCCCCCACGTTGCCTATTTGATAATAACATCTTTGAGCACCGCAAGGTTGTCCAGCGCCATTCCGGAGCCTATGACAATGGCGGTCAGAGGATCTTCGGCCAGGGTAATAGGCACTTTCGTCTCTTCTCTCAGCAAAACATCCAGGTTCTTCAACAGTGCGCCGCCCCCGGCCAGTATGATCCCGGTATCTACGATATCGGCCGCCAATTCAGGAGGTGTCTGCTCCAGTGCGATTCGGACGGTTTCCACAATGGTTTCGATCTGCTCTGAGATGGCTTGCCTTACTTCGTCTGAATCTATTGTCAGGATTTTGGGGATTCCGGTTACCAGATCTCTTCCCTTGACATCGATGGTTTCAGCCTGTTCGTCCGGATAGGCGCTGCCGATAGTGGTTTTTATAAGTTCTGCAGTGGTGATTCCGATCAACAGATTGTATTTTCGTTTGATATACTGGAGTATTGCCTCATCCATCTTGTCGCCGCCCACCCTGACCGATTTGCTGTAGACAATGCCGGCAAGAGATATGACCGCGACCTCGGTCGTACCCCCTCCGATATCGACAACCATATTGCTCTTGGGCTCGGTAATGGGCAGTCCCGCTCCGATGGCCGCAGCCATCGGTTCTTCGATCAGGAAAACCTCTCTGGCTCCGGCAGATTCCGCAGACTCCCGGACCGCCCGTTTTTCAACCTGCGTAATGCCGCTCGGTACACAGATGATAATCCGGGGTCTTACAAAACTTCTTCGGTTGTGTGCCTTTCGTATGAAGTGACGAAGCATCGCTTCCGTGATCTCGAAATCTGCAATCACGCCATCCTTCATCGGCCGGATGGCCACGATATTGCCCGGGGTCCTCCCCAGCATCATCTTGGCATCTCTCCCCACTGCCAACACCTTGTTGCCGCTACGTCCGTTCTTCCGGACTGCCACTACTGACGGCTCGCTCAGGACAATTCCTTTTCCTTTCATGTATACGAGGGTGTTGGCCGTGCCGAGATCTATCGCCAAATCATTAGAGAACAACCCCAAAATAGGATCAAGAAGCATTACCTTCTCCTTTCACATGGACCTGAATATACAAATTTTTAAATAGATAACCGAACCGCCCCAAATTAGCAATTACAAAAAGAAAGAAAATAGATGCCCGCACCATTTTCTTTCATAACGTCCGGAAATGCCGGGAAGATCGTGCGGCAGACAATTTAACTTGACAAGATCCCCATCCGTTAATTATATTAATCTTTTTATTAAATTCACTTAAAGGAATTGCATCATGAAGAGGACGTATCAACCCAGCAACATCAAAAGGGCCAGGACCCATGGTTTCAGAACAAGGATTCGTACAAAATCCGGAATAAACGTTCTAAAGAGCAGGAGGGCCAAGGGGCGGAAGCGTATCGCCGTGTAGGACGCCCCAGCCTTGTCCATTTTCCCCTGGTTTTATGACACCTTTTTCATTTCCAAAAAAAAAAGAATATTGGATCGCGCGGATTTTGTCAATCTAAATCGGTCGGGAAAACGCTGTCACACAAGGCATTTTGTCGTCATTATCAAACAGAACGGGCTGAGCATAACGAGGTTGGGGGTCACTGTCAGCAAGAAGGCGGGCAACGCAGTCAAAAGAAATCGAATCAAACGGCTGATCCGGGAAATTTTCAGGCTCAACCACTCAAGAATCCCCCAAGGATACGATATCGTCGTCGCAGCGAAGAAGGATGCCAGCTACCTGGATCTCTGGAAAGCAAAAGAAGAACTTGAAGAGGTCTTTTTCAAAAAAGAGCTTAGTGTATAGTCTCCGATATATACCTATCTTATTGATATCTATATATCAGCGTTTCATTTCGCCTTTTTCGGCTCCTTCCTGTCGGTTTTACCCCACATGCTCGACATATGCCCGCCATGCTTTCAGCAGGTACGGGATCTTGAAAGGGGGCGGGTTGACCCTTATCAGGATCTCAAAATGCCATCCTTTTCATCCTGGTGGATATGACCCGCTTCAATAAGCCGGGTTATCCGCCGGCCCCGGGATGTCCCGGGTGAGATGGATGATTCCGTATTTTAAACCCCATTAACCAAGGCCAGGCACATATAATGGACAAGCGAACCATATTGGCGTTCATATTATCATTTGTTATCCTCGTGGGATGGTCTCTTTTCTTCGGGCCGAAACAGGAGCAGGCCCCGGTGCAAAAAGAGGTCCCTGCCGACCAATTGGGAGAACAGGTCCCGGAATCCCGAAAAACGGTTCCGCCGCCTCTCCCGGCGACGGACTCCGGACAGGAAGAAACACCGGGCCATGCCATACACGCTGAAGACGAAAAAGAAATCAAAATCGATACGCCGCTCTACACAGCAGTGTTCAGCAATGCCGGGCCCGCCCTCAGGAGTTTTAAACTCAAGCAATACCGACTCACCACGGATCCCTCTTCTCCATTGATCGACCTGGTGTCCTTGAAAAAGGATATGGGCGATGCCTTGCGCATCGCCTTTGACAATCATTCAGCGCCTGAAAACGGGGCCACGATATTTCAGGTCGATCAGGATACGGTTCTTCTGGGCCCTGGCGCTTCCCCTCAGGACATCGTGTTCAAAGGCAGGACCCGGAACGACCTTTCCATTGTTCAAACATTCCGTTTTTATCCGGACCAGTACCGGATCGACCTGAATGTGGAGGTGACGAACAGGTCGGGATCTCCGGTAGAGGGTGTCTTCCGGGGAAGCCTGAAGGCACTGCCTCCGGATGACAAGGGGGGATATTACGCCTATGTGGGCTTTGCCGCACTCCTCAACACCAAGCTGGAAGAGGTGGAGGTGGAGGACCCGTCGGATGAAGAAACCTTGAGGGGGACACTCGGATGGGTTGCCTATGAGGATACGTACTTTATGACGGCCATTGTCCCGGATGTCCCTTCCGAAGGCATGTTTACCGGCCGCCATTTGTCATCAGGGATTCAGGAGGGGACTTATGTCCAGCCTCAGATTTCCATCCCCCCGTCTGAGGTAAAGTCTTCCCAGTATGCACTCTACCTGGGCCCCCGCGACCTGGGGATACTGAAGGATTTCGGAAAAAACCTGGATCGCGCCATTAATTTCGGGTGGACCGACATCATTGCAAAACCCCTTCTCTATATCCTGCGCTTCTTCAACACCTATATCCATAATTACGGCCTCTCGATCATTTTGCTGACGGTCCTGGTTAAGATTCTGTTCTGGCCCCTGACCCACAAGAGCTATAAGTCGATGAAAGAGATGCAGAAGCTCCAGCCTCGAATGGCCAAGCTCAGGGAGAAGTATAAGGGCGACAAGCAGAAATTAAATCAGGAGATGATGGCCCTGTACAAGACCTATAAGGTCAACCCGATGGGCGGGTGCCTCCCGATGATTATCCAGATACCGGTGTTTTTTGCGCTCTTCAGGGTGCTGGGCGGATGTATTGAACTGAGACATGCCCCATTTGCATTGTGGATAAACGACCTTTCGGCCCCTGACCGGCTGTTCCATTTCCCCTTTCAGATCCCATTTATGACGCCGCCCTATGGGATTCCCGTGTTGACGCTCCTTATGGGCGCCTCCATGTTCATCCAGCAGAAGATGACGCCGACGCCGGGCGATCCTGCTCAGGCCAAGATCATGATGTTTTTGCCGATTATTTTCACCTTTATGTTTATCAACTTTCCTTCCGGTCTTGTACTTTACTGGCTTGTCAATAATGTCCTTTCCATCGGCCAGCAATACCGCATTCACAAAAAACCGGGTTAATATTTGGAGGAAAAGCATGGAATCTTTTGAATTTGAAGGAAAAACAGATGAGGACGCCATATTGACAGCGTGCTCGCAACTCAACCTGACAAGAGAGGAACTGGACATCGAAGTCATTGAACCGGGCTCTGCGGGGATTTTCGGGCTCGTCGGCGGGAGAAAGGCCAAGATCAGGGTCGTGGTCATCCGGGAGACACCCGCACCAACTGTTGAAGACACCGATCACCCGGTAGCGGAGGATGTGTCGGCTGCCCCGGTGAAGATCAAACCCAAGGGCATGGAAGAAGATTTTGCGGTGGTGGGAGAAAAGGCAATAGCGGTTGCCAGGGAGGCTCTGGAAAACATCCTGGCCCTGATTCCGATGGAAGAAACCGTGGTTACCGCCGTACAGCGGGACGGCACCATCAATCTCAATATTGAGGGGGATAAATCAGGACTCTTGATAGGGAGAAAAGGGAGGACCCTGGACGCCCTTCAGTTTATTGTGAATAAGATTGTCAATAAGTCGCTGGAAAAGAGGGCCCGTGTCGTTGTCGATTCAGAGAATTATCGTGAAAGGCGGAAGGATTTTCTGGTTCAAATGGCCCTGAAGATGGGAGACAAGGCCAAAAGGATCCGTAAACCGGTGGCCACCAATCTTCTCAATCCCCACGACCGCAGGATTGTGCATCTTGCCCTCAGAGACGAAGAAGAACTGAGCACCAAGGGGAGAGGAGAGGGTATCCTGAAAAAGGTGGTCATTATCCCTAAAAAATACAGCACGTCAAAATCGGCCAAAGAGGACGGTTAGATATCTTTTTGTACCGGCGCCCGTGTAAAACCGTCTCTCCCGGCTGCATGGGCGTCGGGATGCCTCATTTGAGATGCCTCTCGACATGCCTTCTGATCAGGATACCATCGCCGCCATCGCTACCCCGATGGGGCAAGCAGGGATCGGCATCATCCGCATCAGCGGCCCCGGTTGCCTCCCCATCGTCCGGAAGATCTTCAGGCCCAGAAACGCGGTGCCTGATTTCAAGAGTCATCGGCTCTATTTAGGACATTTTTGCGACCCCTCCTCTGGAGACCCTATCGATGAGGTCCTTCTGACCTATATGAAGGCCCCTCGCACCTACACCCGGGAAGATGTTGTTGAAATCAATTCCCACAGCGGCTACATACTCCTTTCCAAGATCCTCGATACCCTCCTGGCGGAAGGGGCGAGATTGGCCGGGCCCGGGGAATTTACGCTGAGGGCATTTCTGAACGGGAGGATCGATCTGACCCAGGCAGAGGCGGTCGTCGATCTGATCCAATCCAGATCGGAAAGAGGTCTTTTCCTGGCCTCGCAACAGATTCGGGGCGCCCTGGGAGAGGAAATCGAGGCATTGAGACAGAAGGCCGTCCATATCCTCGCACGGGCAGAGGCGGCCATCGATTTCCCTGAGGCGGAGGCCGATGCGGTATTGAGGGAAGAGGGCCCGGAAGAGATAGAGACCGGTCTCATGGCCCCTATCGAGTCGTTGATCAGCGCTTCTGAAGGGAGAATCTGGGTGGAAGGTGTCCGCACGGTCATTGCGGGAAGGGTCAATGCCGGCAAGTCAAGCCTTCTGAACCGTCTTCTGAACGAACAGCGGGCCATCGTGACCCCTATCCCGGGCACAACCCGGGATGTTATTGAAGGTTCCCTGAACATCGAAGGGATCCCGCTCCTTCTGATGGATACGGCCGGGTTCCGGAGCGTGGGCGATGAGGTGGAGCGGCTCGGCATCACCCTGACCCGACGCAAATTGAAGGAAGCCGATCTTGTGCTGATTGTCATAGATCAGAGCCGTCCCCTGGGGCAGGACGATCTGAATATTATTCACGAGGCGCGGGGGAAACAGGCCCTGATCGTGATCAACAAGATCGACCTGCCCGTAAGACTCCATGGGGGGACGGATGCCGAGGCACTCTCCCTTTTCCCCTCTGTCAGGGTTTCCGCCCTGACCGGAGAGGGGCTTGATCACCTCAGAACTTCGATAAAGGGCGCCATTCTTGGGAGCGGAACGGATGCCATATCTTCCCACGCCGGGCCCAACGCGAGGCACCGCCATGCCCTTGCCCAGGCCCTCGGGTATTTCAAGGCGGCCGCCCTCAGGATAAGGGAGGATGTCCCGATGGAAATTGTGGCGCTGGAACTCAAGAGCGGTCTGGACGCCCTGGGAGAGATTACCGGAGAGACCACCACAGAGGAGGTCCTGGACAGTATATTCAGCCAATTTTGCCTGGGAAAGTGATTGGGATGGATGATTGTCGATTGTTGAGTGTATACCCCTGACGCGGGCTACGCCCGCAACTCAACGATTGGTCAGGTTTCAGGTCTCGGGATAACGCGTTTCGTTTTCTCCTTTGCTGACAATTGAACACTGAAACCTGGCAACTTACAACATGTTGTCAGTTGAGAGGCCCTAAGGGCTAATCGGCGATCGGCAAAGCAGGGAGATTGTCTCTCATCTGATCAAGGTGTTGACACCCTGTGATTGTGTATAATAGAGAAATATCCAGTCACTGTTTTACTCAATCGACAATCACCAATCGACAATCATCAATTCCCAAAGTACTCCTTGACCTGTTTGATGGCGCAGTATTTTCCGCACATGGTGCAGACATCGTCTTCTGAGGGAGGATTCTGCTCCCGGTATCGCCGCGCCTTTACGGGGTCGATGGCCAGCTCCATCTGGGTCTTCCAGTCGAGGTTCTTTCTGGCAACGGCCATGCTTCTGTCCCGCTCGATGGCGATCCGGTTCCCTTTTGCAATATCCGCGGCATGGGCTGCGATCTTGGTGACGACGACCCCCTCCCTGACATCCTCCACGTTCGGGAGACAAAGATGCTCTGCAGGGGTGACATAGCAGAGGAAATCCGCACCCGCCATGCCGGCGAGGGCCCCCCCAATGGCGCAGGCCACATGATCGTATCCCGCAGCGATATCCGTCACCAGGGGGCCTAAAACGTAAAAAGGGGCGTGGTGGCACAGGCTTTTCTGAAGTTTTATGTTGAGTTCGATTTGATCCAGGGGAACATGGCCCGGGCCTTCAATCATTACCTGGACGTCCCGTTCCCAGGCCAATTGGGTGAGGTGGCCAAGGGTCATCAACTCGTGAATCTGGGCCCGGTCGGTTGCATCGGCCAGACATCCGGGCCGCAATCCGTCTCCCAGACTCAATGTCACATCGTATTTCAGGGCGATGTCCAGGAGCCTGTCATAGTGCTCGTAGAGCGGGTTCTCCCTGTCATGGTGGAGCATCCAGGTGGTCAGGAATGAACCGCCGCGGCTCACAATATCCGTGGTTCTCCCCTGTTTTTTCAGCATCTCCAATGCCGCTCTCGTAAGCCCGCAGTGCACGGTAATGAAATCAATGCCCTCCCGGGCCTGTTGCTCAATAACATCGAACAGCTTGTCAACCGTCAGATGGGTCAGCCCACCCCTCTCTTCTACGGTTTCAACCACAGCCTGATAAATGGGGACGGTTCCGATGGGAAGGGTTGACTCCGCTAAGATTTTTTTTCTCGTCGCGTTCAGCTGACTGCCGGTCGACAGGTCCATTACCGTGTCGGCCCCTGCTTCCATGGACACCCTCAGCTTGGCCATCTCTTCTTCCAGGATAGATTTGTCCGAAGAGGTCCCGATATTGGCATTCACCTTTACAAAGAGCCCTTCACCGATGCCGCACGGGACGAGTCCAGAATGCCTTCTATTGGCAGGAATAACCACCCTCCCCCCGGCGACCTGGTCTCTGAGCCAGACAGGGTCCGCCTGCTCCTTTTCAGCGACGATCTTCATCTCCTGCGTGATAATGCCCGATCTTGCTTGTTTCATCTGGGTCATGATATTCATTTCCTTGCTTGGTGTTTATGTCTTCGCCTGTTATTCGCCGGACGGTCTGTGACATTCGGCGAATTCCACTGCCTTTCCAGAATTTCGATCTGTTGGGTCAGCTGTCACCTTCTGAATATTTATGCTACAGGGGAAGCGCACATGTCGTAAATGTTCTGAAAGCAACTTCTTTTGGACGTGGTCCGAACATTATACTTGCAAACAGGCGTGATCAACAGGTAAAAAAAGAAAATTTTGCCACATGGGGCTTGGGTGGATCCCCTGTATCATAGGCCCACCATACAACGAAGAGTGCGCAGGCGAGTCCGTTCGCGATTGTCCAAGAGGAATATAGCACGTTATATTATGAATTTCAAACACTCGATCCCACAATTAGTGAGGGGCCGCCTCAACAGGGGGTAACAGAACCGAAATGACGTCCGATATCATCATTATTGCTGCCGCCGCCATCCTCCTCCCCATTCTCCTCTATTATGAATACAAAGAAAACCATAGAGGCCTCCTCCCCGCGAAGACCGCCCTTTCCGCCCTGTTTGTCATCACCGCCCTGATCCAGGCCCATCCGATGCCTGCCTATTACCATTTCCTCCTGATCGGCCTGTTGTTCTGCCTGGCCGGGGATGTATTTCTCGCCCTGCCCCGGGACGGAATGTTCCGTCTCGGATTAATTTCATTCCTCATCGGGCATATTGCTTATGTTTTCGCCTTTTTCACCACAATCCATATAAACGTCTGGACCTGGTGGGGAACCCTCGTCACGCTTATGGCCAGCGGATGGATATACCTCCGGCTCAAGCCTTTTCTTGGAAGCATGAATGCACCGGTCCTGGCCTATATCGTCATCATCACCATCATGGTTTCGGGCGCCTGGTCCGTGTGGGGGGACCCCCGTCTTGCCTGGAACGGCCGGATGATGATTTTTGCAGGGGCGTGCTGTTTCTATATATCGGACATATTTGTGGCACGGGACCGGTTCGTGAAAAAGGAGGCGTTTAATCGATTTATCGGGCTTCCCCTCTACTACGGAGGGCAGTTTCTCCTGGCCTTCTCCGTGGGGCAACTTTAGGCCCTTATTGCCTTCCAATAACCCTGTAACAAAAAACAAGAAAATCTGTTTGTATCTCAGTACGCCTTATTTTATAAACTCACACGGAGCCACCCCGAGTGAAACAACAGAGAAAAAGGTTTCACCCCGGTTAAATAAAGAAAACAAAAGATTTAACTGGGCAGGCGGGGCAGGCAAAGAACACAGAGAAAAGGGCATGTTCCCGTTTCTTTACAAAAAAAACCTTTGTGTGCTCTGTCTCTGTGTGAGTCCCGCGGTGACGGGATTGGTTGCGGGTATCCGCTTTAGAGAATACCCGTAACTCGCAGAAGGTTACGCCATTTCACGCTTCCAACATTCCGATTGTGAGCCAAGCCAACCGGGTTTTTATAAGATGGGGTGAATGCCGTGCAGAACAACAACGAACATATCCTTGCCGGATTCTTACAACCTGATAATGTTGCCGTGGTAGGCGCATCCAATAATCCCGCAGGCATCAACTACTACCTGGTGGCCAATCTGGTCCACCTCGGCTTTAAGGGTAAGATCTTTCCTGTGAACCCGAAGGAAAAGGAGATCATGGGCCTTCGGGCCTATCCGAGCCTGGCGGAGATCGATGAATCCGTGGATCTGGCGGTGATCGGGGTGTCCCATGCCCTGGTACCGGGAATACTGAGAGACTGCGTCCTGAAGGGGATCCGGCGGGTCACTGTCATTGCGGGCGGGTTTTCTGAGTCCGGGGAACAGGGAAAAGCCGCGCAAGAAGAGATGCGGCAGATGGTAAAGGATCACGGCATCCGGGTCATCGGCCCCAATGCCCTCGGCCCTATCAATGTGCCGGCCAGTTTCTGCATCAGCTTTCATCCGTTAAGCGCCATGAAGAGGGGCGGGCTTTCTCTCATTTTTCAGTCGGGTCTCTATGAACCCAGGTTCACCTGGCTACTGACGGATTTCAACCTCCATCTCAACAAGCTTATCGACTTGGGCAATAAGATGGACATCAACGAGGTGGATGCCCTGAGCTATCTGGTCCATGACCCGGGAACCGATGTGATCGGCATTCATCTTGAGGGCATCGCCGGCGACGGGCGGGAGTTCCTGCGGCTTATTCGGGAGGCGCGGCACCATAACAAACGGATAGTGGTCCTCAAATCAGGCCGGACCCGGGCCGGCGCAAAGGCCGCGGCGTCCCATACCGGGGCCATGGTCCAGGGGAGTGATCGGGTGTTTGACAGTGCCATGAAGCAGTGTGGGGCCTTGCGGGCCGGCACCCTGGAGGAGTTCTTCTACCTGTCCCGCGCCCTGGAACGTTTCGGTCCTGTGTCCATGAAGGGAAACCGCGTATTCCTTGCCACATTCCCGGGGGGTGAAGGGGTGATCACCACCGATCTGTGTGAGTCGGAAGGTCTCAGACTGGCCGAGACGGAGCAGGCAACTATTGAAAAATTGCGCAAGGTATTTCCCCCCTGGGATATCCCGGCCAACCCCTGGGACCTGGGCCTCACCATACAGTTTCACGAACCGAATCGGGTCTACCGGATCATCGTCGAGGCCATGATGAACGACCCCAATGTGGATGCCCTGGCGATTCAGCTCCACCCGATGGCATTTCTGTTCCCCAATGAACTCCTGGAGGTGTTCGGCAGCGCTGCGGCCCTGCAAAAACCGATCGCCCTGTGGCTTGCCGGCATGGACCCCGGAAGGCACGAGGTCCTGCAGTCGCTGGAAGATCAGCGTGTGGTCATCTTCCCTTCTCCGGAAAAGGCGATCCACGCCCTGTCGGCCCTTTACCGGTTAAGGAGGGAGGATTGAAAGTTGCCTTGCGTGCCCTGTCCGGGACCCAAAGAATCTCACACAGAGACACGGAGAACACAGACAAAAATCAACTGGAACAGTGAAGGATTGGAATAAAGGAAGTTGATCTGATACCCCGGCTTCAAAAATACCGGCTTGTTTTTTCCCCTTTCCCGAGTCTCGCCCGAAGGGCCAGGAGGGTCTGATTCCGATCCTCCATATGGAGCGCCTGTTCCAGGCCGTTGGCATCCATATTCATATTGATCGCCTCCTTGGTCAACCGGAGACCCATAGGATTTTTGCTGTTCAGGGTGCGGGCCACATCGAGCGCCGTATCCATGAGACGGTCGCGCGCCACCAGCCGGCTCACAAGACCCAAAGAGACCGCCTCCTCCGATGACATGAACTCACCGGTCAACATGAACTCATATGCCCTTCCGGCCCCGATGAGACGCGGCAGGAAATAGCTGCAGGCCATATCAGCCCCGCCGAGCCCGATATTGATAAAGGCGGCGCAAAACCGGGCGTCCGTGCTGATCACCCGTATATCCGATGCGAGGGCGAAACTGAAGCCCAGGCCGACGGCCGCGCCGTGGATTGCACAGACAATAGGTTGGGGAGCGTGGCGCATGGCCAGGGTGATCCGCGCCAGACGCGCCTGAAACCTGTAGAACTGATCCGTATCCATATCAGGCAATGTCTTCATGGCTGCCTTCATGTCGAGCCCGGCGCAGAAATTCCTGGTCCCATTCCCTCTCAAGACAATAACGTGGGTGTCGAGGTCATACCGCCGGTTGCGCCAGAAGTCCGCCAGTTCTTCCGCCATTTGTGAGTTGACGGCGTTATACCTGCGGGGACGGTTCAGAGACAATATGCCGATGCCCACTTCCACTACCTCATATTCGATGGTTTCATAATCCATGGAACTTGTCAGCGGCTCCTTTCAGGTTTGCGGCCCACAAAGAGACGGCATATCCCCAGGGTCAAGGCATAGGCCCGGACCTCCACCCACCCGGCATCCTGCATGATTCCGGCAAAGTCCGCGACCAATGGAAAATTCATGATGGAATCGCCGAGGTACTGATATGCCTCGGGGTTTGGAGAAAAGGCCCCGGCGACTAGGGGCAGAAGCCTCTTCAAATAGAGATCATAACCCCGGCGAAAATACCCGCTGTGAGGGAGCGTCAGTTCCAGGATCAGGATCTCTCCCCCCGGGACGACCACCCGCCTCAACTCCTTCAACGCGTTTAGTTTGTCAGGGATATTGCGTATGCCGAATGCCATTCCAACGGCATCAAAGGTATCCTGGGGAAACGGGAGGTGGAGGGCATCCCCCTGTATCAGATCAATATTTCGGGAAAGCCTCCGATGCTTGACTTTTCTCCTCCCCTGATCCAGCATCGCCTCTGAAAAATCAAGCCCTGTCCCTTGCATTTCAGGGCGGTGGATGGCCGCCTCGATGAGCAGATCGCAGGTGCCGGTGGCCACATCCAGAAACCTGCGGGTCTTAAAAAGTCTTATCCGTCTGATGGCAAAACGGCGCCAGAAAACATCCCGTCTCAGGCTCAGAGAATGGTTCAGGAAATCATACTTCCCGGTGATCGTGGAAAATATCTCCTTGACCATGTCGATCCGGTCCGTGTCCCGGATACAATTACTTAACGAATATTTTTCACCCATTTGGTGCCTGAGTTGTGTAACCCCTTTAAAAATAAGATTCCGCGTGAGGCATTTCGGGTCACGCTATCCGGTTCGGGAATCATAACGCTTCAAGCAAATTATGTAAAGCCATGGAACCGAGGGCGGTGCCTGGTCAATTGCCGGAGGCGTGTTCGGACTGATATTTGAGTTTTATAAGAACGTCCGGCGGGTCGAGATCGAGGAAGCCCGGGCAGGAGAGGCACTCCACCTCTACGAAAATATCGTATTGACGGCATTCAGAGAGGTGGAAGACGCCTTGGTGGAGATCACCACCTACAAGCGAGAGATGGAGACCGTGAAGAGGAAGGAGAATGCGGCCTACAATGCCAACCGGCTGGGGCGCTTGCGGTACGACAAGGAAATCACCAGCAGATTCACTTCCACCAGCCAACTTTTCGGTCTATGTTCTGGAACCGGTCAACATCACAATGAAGCATCTTTCCGATATGGGCCATTGTGCCGTCAAAATCCTTTAAGATACTGTCATACTTCACGTTAATGATATTGGGGGTCTTCTCGCTGGCGGTACCCCATGCTCCGATATAATACTCCCAGAAGTCTCGAGGCGTCATATCAATGCCTTTAAAAAAATCAACGGCGCCAGGGAATTTTGCACTGCCTGTCAAAGTCCTTACATTTGTGACAACGCTATCAGGTTCTTTTTCCGCCCACATATTCTTATAGGGTGTCTTAAGAAAGACCTGGTAACTTTCGATCTTCAAACCGAATCTCTCCCTCAGGACGAAAATGGATTTGGCCACCCCTTCGAAATCCCGCCATATATGAACATATGCCACACGGGGATCATTTGCAACTTGGGGCAATTGATGATTCCCATATATTTTCAGGTAATCGGAATCATGCAAAAAATTCGTGCTGATGAGGGCGGTTATGTAGTGGGTCCCGGATCGCGGATGCCCTGTGCAAAAAATATCCTTATATTTCATAATCTTTTTCTTTGAAGCATTTCCCCAAGGCGGTCTGACGGCCGCAAGCAAAAAGGTATGGGTGCAAATCCCGGAAATTTTCAGAGCGCGCGTGGGGGGTTGCAGTCAGCATGAGTCTTTTGTTTTTGGGTTTCGTCTCACATCGGCGAGGAGTTGTCAAGAGCGGAATGATCTTTGGGGTCAGCAATCGGTTTTTCTTATGGTGCAATCATGCGGGTGGAAAGCAGCCTGCAGAAGCTAAACGGTTTCTGACCACATCGAGCGATGGTATGAAGGATACCTTTGAAAGGCGATCAATGGCCCTAAAATTGAGGCTGGAGGCTTGGATTTTGGCATCGCGGGATCCCGTTGTGGAATTAGGGAGAGGAAGAGAATCAAGGTCTCGAACGTCATGGACCGGCGTAAGTGAAAAATTGGCTGAAGCGCTAGTATGCCGCCATACTGAGGTTTGAAAAGAGGATTGCGTATCCTGTGACCAGCAGGAAAAGGAGGTTCGAGAGGATCGATATCAGGGCGAGCCTTTTTTGAATGGGCGGGATAATGGTTCGGAGGCTTTCGATGTTTCGAAACGGCATGATGATGCCGGCCCCCATTCCGGATACAGCACCCAAAAGAAGCGCTGAATACAGGACATACCCCACATATCCGTACTCCGGCTGTATGACGCAGAACGGGCAGTGGTGTGTGGGCAGCTCATAGACATAAATGCTGATAAAAGAAATGAGTGCGACAATAGATATGAGAAAATGAATCAATGATGCGATGGAAAAGGGATAGGCGCCTTTGTTTTTCAGGTAGACACAAAGCCCCAATGCCATTGTGATCGGGGCGCTTATGAAAAAAACTGCTTCCGACAGTTCACGAGGAAGGGCAAGAAGGTCGGATATGACGGTTTCGGCGTCCGCGGTAAAAAGGGTTCCGCAGCAGGATGTGATGATATTCGGCTTGAGGCCCAGAAGATACCCCCCCTCAACAATGGTTTCGACAATCAGAAAAGCGGCAATGAAAAGGAGGAACCAATACTTGGTTCGGATCAATGGATAGTCATGGGCCTTGTTGTCGGTAAAGTTGAGAATGAGCCACAGACCGGATAGAAGAAAGCTGACGATCTTTAAAATGAGGGCCGGATAGCCGAATCCATTCACCTTGAGGCTCCCGGCGGCACACATGGCGCCGATAAAGAGGGGGCTGATGGTATCGGCCGTATAGATGAACAGAAACAGGGAAAGGAGCTGAAATCCCAGGACATAATTCATGACCGTTGAAACCAGATAGGTTCTTCGCTCAAGCGCCAGTTGACGCTCACTGCCGCTGCTGATATCCCAATGCCGGATGATTCGCACCCCTTCGTATGAGGCATAGCACAGCATGGCGGTGGTCAGGACCGAACCCAGAAGCAATGCCAGAATACCGGGATGAAAGGTCATGGAACATCCCCTGAGGACACAACCTTCCCGTCTCTCATATCGACGATTCGATCTATGACATCGGACTCATACACGAGAGGGTCATGGCTGGCGACGAGAAGGGTTTTTCCGTTTTTCTTAAAGTGCCTCATGATCTCAATGAGTTCCATGGAGAGTCGGGTGTCCAGGTGCGCGGTCGGCTCATCTGCAATGATGATGGGGGGATCGTTGATCAGGGCCCTGGCAATGGCGACCCTTTGCGCCTCCCCGCCTGAAAGCCACTCCACCTTTGATAGGGCCTTGTCCCCAAGGTTCAACAGACCGAGCAGATCCATGGCCCGCTTCTTCAGAGCGGCATGCTTCTCGCCCTTCGGGTAGGCTGGGATCATCACATTTTCCAGGGTGGTAATGCCCTTGATGAGATTGAACTGCTGAAACATGAAGCCGAATGTTTCCCGTCTGATTTCCGTAAGAAACCGCTCGGGAAGGCTGGTGATTTCCCGCTCGTTCAGTGTGATTCTGCCCGATGTCGGTCTGGCCATACATCCCAGCATGCTCAACAGGGTGGTTTTTCCGGACCCGCTCGGTCCCTTCAGTGCGGTGGCCCCGTGGGAGGCGATGGTGAGCGTCACCCCTTCGATGGCCACAAATTCATTGGGTTTGCCCGCATTGAAAACCTTTCGAATATCCTGAAGGTGAATCATGATCTCACATCCTCATGACGGAATCCGGGTCAACCGTTGCCGACCGCCAGGAAGGGATGATGGTTGCCACGGTATAGGGAATGACGGTTAAAAAAAACAGGGTCGCTATCTGATAGGCATTGAGATACGGCGTCAGCCTGAAATGGGGATAGATGACCGACCACCCCTTTAATACGGGCTCGAACAGTATGGCAGATGATAGAAAAATGTGGAGGTAGGCTAGAAACGTTCCCATGAAAAACGCCGCAAGGGACAGTGTAGCGCCTTCCCAGAATTTCATCAGGAGGATATCCGAGGTTTCCCATCCGATCGCCTTGAGGATACCGATCTCCCGTTTTTCCTCCCCGCTCAATCCCGTTGCCTTGTCCCACGCCAGGATGATGAAGGCAAAAATAGCGCCTGACAGAACCAAGATGATCATTCCGCCGCGCCAGTCGAAAACCGCGTCATAGGTTCGCAGGATCTCTTCCCGCAGTATGGGACGGGTATCCGGATGGCGTTGCGTGATCTTGGCGGCAATGGTGGCAAGTTCTTTGGCGTTTCTGACCTTGAGCACCAGATCCGTGGCATGATCATGGGAAATGGCAAAAATTTTTCTGAAATCCGTCTCCGATACCAATATCAGATCAGTGGTAACCAGTTGGGATGAAAAAGAGAGGATCCCCTTCACCTTCAGGGTGAGAACGGATCCGTCATAGGTCTTGAAAGGGATAATGTCGTTTTTCCGGATGGCCTTTTTCCCCTTTCCGGTCCCGCTCCGCCATGACACGCCGCTGCCGATGATGATCTGTCCCACGCAATCTTTTAGATCCGGGTTGGCCATCAGGGTAAAGTTCGTGCCGCTCAGGGCGTCGTAGTAATATCCCCATAACCGCGGCGCAACGGATTGAACCCCCCGAATCCGGCGGATGGAGTCGATATAGTGATTGGGAATCAGATCCTGCCTCCCCGCCACCAGTCTTTGGACCGTCATTTCAGGCGCGCCCTGAAGGATCAGGGACGCCTCTTTCTTTATGGAGTGCGTAAAAAAGAGGACCGAGGCCAACAGGAAGATCACAAACGTATACACCGTCACCAGGGCAAGATTTTTGCCCTTTCTTCTCCCCAGGGAAGAGAGGGTGAAATCAAGTATATTCCTTTGTTTATCGATGTATCCCATATCATCACCACTGCGACTGCGTGTTGAGGTGAGGCGGCACCGGCATGATGGCGCCCGTTGGAAAGTGTTCGAGGGACGTGGGGTGGTCCTGAAACGGCGTATTCAGATCCGTCATACTCGGATGGCGGGTGTAGCGCGCCTCTGTAAACAGGCACAAATCGGTCAGCGTCAGCACCCTTACCATCTCACGTCGCTCCTGAACCGCTTCCCTGTCAAGACGCCGGCTGACGGCCGCATCCAGGAATATCAGACAAATCAGAGACACTCCCATAATGAGACAGATGAAAAAAGCATCCGATTTTCTCTCGAACATCAATCCAGACCTTTGATCAAATCAGGTGTCACGTCATTGAAGCGAATCAGCGTTTTTCCTGCGTGATCCTTCATGAATTCCTTTGCGTCCGCTTCCTTTTCAAACGGTATGAGTTCCCTCCCCATAGGTCCATAGACATCGCTTCCAAGAACATACCAGGCCTTACGACCGTCGATGGGGGCCATTTCATAATAATCCGTGACATAGATGAAGGCAATGTCGGCCAGATCCCGTGACGCATCATATTTTTTGATGTCAAAGTAATATTTAAACAGATCCTTGACGCCGTCAAAAAGTGCATAGGCGCCGTCCTTGAAGATGATCTGGGCCAGAAAATCGGGGTACTTCGCCACGAACATCCCGCAGACCGGGCATTTATCCGTTTTTAAGGCCTTAACCGGCGTTGCTTCCCCGGCCGGCGCCAAGAGGAATGTCAGACACATGGCAACAAGAGCGATTTTGATAATTTTCATGATGCCTCCTGTAATGAAGTAAATCGTGCCTAAACGAAAACCCGGTTCAGGCACAATTGAATATTCGAGAATTGAAAATTGAAAACTGATGGAACAAAATTTACATTAACAGAACCTCTTCTCATATTTCACTGTTTCTTGATTTTCCGGGTTTCCGTTCGGGTACCAAATCGTGAAATATCCAATCCCGGCTCGCATTCAGCCAGACGGTGTTGATTTCGCTTCCTGGGACCCGGGGTACGGAACCACCGAGTTACACCGGTTCGCCTGCTTTAGCCGTCTGACCGAATGGGTGCCGGATATTTTTTTCAAACTTGCTATTGATGGCCTGACTTTTTCATCTTCATCATTTTCATCTTCTTTCTCTTGTCCCGTATCATCTTTGTGTCGGCATACATGCTTTCATAGGCCGCCTTCATGGCCTCATCAAAGGTCGCCAGCGTTCCACCGTTCAGCATGATAAATTTTTCCGCGTCCTCTTTGGTTCCGAAGGCCCATTTGGCCTGTTTGGTCATGACGCCGGGCTTGTTCCCGCCAATAACCCAGAAGGCCGTTTCCGCATCAATGAGCTTTTTGGTGTTGAAGTCTCCCACCTGCACCGAACTGGGTGTTTTATCGATATTCAGGGCGAGATCAACCGCCAGGCAGTGAATGCTGCACGTCCCCAGGACCGATCCGTCATCATAGACCACGAGCATCCTGCTGTGCGCAAATTTGCCCCTGTCCATGCCACAGTACTTGCAGGTGGGCTCCTTTTGAATATCTTCCTGAACATCATTCGCACCCAGAACAACTCCGGTCGTGGACAAAAAGAATGAACACAACACCACTAACAGAACTCCTTTTTTCATCGTAGCCTCCTTTTGGTTTAGGTTTGATTAAAAGACGCCTCGTCGTGAACCATTCACGTTTGATCCTGTACGGTTTTCTTGACATCGGAGTTCCATTTCCAGATCTCATAAATCGATGGATACACCAGAAGTTCCAATAGAAATGAGGTGAAGATCCCGCCGATCATGGGCGCTGCAATGCGTCGCATCACATCGGCCCCTGTGCCCATGGACCACATGATCGGCACCAGCCCAAGGAACATGGTGGCCGTGGTCATGAATTTCGGTCTGAGACGTTGGACAGCCCCATCGAGAATGGCGCTTCGCAGTTCATTCAGGCTGCGAAGACGGCCTTCCTTTTTGGCCTTTTCGTAGGCGATGTCCAGGTAAAGAAGCATGAAAACGCCGGTTTCCGCATCCACGCCAAGGAGGGCGATGAGCCCGACCCATACCCCGATGCTCATATTATACCCCAACCCATACAGCAGCCACACCGCGCCGACGGCCGAAAACGGGACCGCCAGCAAGACAATGCAGGTCTTGATCGCTGATCGGGTGTTCAGATACAGGAGCAGAAAAATCAGAAACAGGGTCAGGGGGAGAATCATTCCAAGTCGCTCCCTGAACCGCTCCATGGCGATGTACTGGCCGCTCCAGATAACCGCATACCCTGCCGGGAGCTTTATCTTTTCCCTGATGAGGCTTCCGGCTTCCTGGATGTAGCTGCTTGTATCGCGGCCGGCCAGATCCACGTAAACATAGCCGGTCAACAGGCCGTCTTCATTGCGAATCATGGCGGGTCCGCTGGTCACCTTGATATCGGCAAGGAGGCCAATGGGAATTTGTCTCTCCCCCTTCGGGCCTGCCACCAGAACACGTTCAAGAGATTGCAGATCTGTCCGGAAATCGCGCATGTAGCGCACATTGACCGAATAGCGTTCCCTCCCTTCCACGGTCGTGGTTACGGTCTTTCCGCCGATTGCGTTCAACACTGCGGCCTGGGCGTCGTCCATGCTGAAGCCGAAAAAGGCCAGTTGCTCTCGGTCCCATTCAAAGTCCAGAAAATACCCGCTCCCCGTGCGTTCGGCAAATGCGCTGCGGGTCCCTTCGACAGCGGGCAGGAGGGCCTCGATCTTGGATCCGATCTCCTCGATCACCGCAAGGTCGGCGCCTGATATTTTAAGCCCTACCGGCGTTCGTATGCCGGTGGTGAGCATATCGATCCTTCCCTTGATCGGCATGGTCCACCCATTGACCAGCCCCGGAATCCGGAGCGCGTCGTTCATGAGGCTGATCAGTTTTTCCGAGGAGATGTGATCCGGGGTGAAGCGGCGCAATACGACCTTGGCCCATTCCGGCGCCCACGACGAATACCAGGTATCCACGGGTCGCCATTTTTCTTTGGGATGGAGAATGATCACGGTTTCCATCATGGATAACGGCGCCGGGTCCGTGGATGTCTCGGCACGGCCGGCCTTGCCCAATACCCGATCCACTTCCGGAAACTGCTTGAGAATCCGGTCCGTATTCTGCAGTAGTTGCTGTGCTTGGGCAATGGAGATGCCCGGCATGGTGGACGGCATGTAGAGAATGGCGCCCTCGTCAAGGGGGGGCATGAATTCAGACCCCAGTCGCAGAAAGAGGGGAACCGTGCCGATCACCAGCAACAACGCCGCTGTCAGCACGATCCATTTCCATCGAAGGGTCCACTCGGCAATGGGTTGATAGAGTCGAATCAGGACGCGGCTGATGGGGTGTTTCTCTTCGGAGTGGATGGTCCCGACGAACACGGCATTCGTCACCCGGCACAGCCAGCGGGGACGAAAACGATAGGGGTGCAGCCTGGTGAAAAACAGCCGCAACGCCGGATCCAGGGTAATGGCCAACAGCGCGGCAACAAACATGGAAAGGGTCTTGGTGTAGGCAAGGGGTTTGAACAGACGGCCTTCCTCGCCCTCGAGGGTGAGTATGGGGAGAAAAGAGACGGCGATCACCAGCATGGCAAAAAAACTGGGGCCGGCAACCTGCTTTACGGCATCGATGATAACCGTCCGATACTCTTTTTTCCGGCCGCTCTCCTCCCATTCCTCCAGTTTCTTGTGGGTCTGCTCCACCACCACAATGGCCGCATCCACCATGGTTCCGATGGCGATGGCAATGCCTCCTAACGACATGATATTGGCGGTGAGCCCCATCAAGCGGAATGGAATAAACGCCAGCAGGACGGCGATGGGGATGGTGATCATCGGAATGATGGAACTGGGAATGTGCCAGAGGAAGAGGAGAATCACAAGGGAAACGGTTACCATGACTTCCACCAGGGTGGACTTGAGGTTGTCGATGGCCCGGTGAATCAACTCCGATCGGTCGTAGATGGGAACGATCTTGACCCCGGAAGGGAGTCCCGGCGCGATATCACGGATTTTAGCCTTCACGCGGTCAATCACGTCAAGGGCGTTTTGGCCCTGCCGCATGACCACGATCCCGGAGACAACCTCTCCGTCGCCGTCAAGATCGGTGATGCCCCTGCGCAGATCCGGTCCGGAAACCACCTGTCCGACATCCTTGACGCGAATGGGGATGCCGTCGTCACTGGCGGCTAACAGAATATTTTCAAAATCGGCGACGGATTTGGCATAACCGCGTCCCCGGACCATGTACTCGGTCCCGCCGAACTCGATCAGTCGCCCCCCCACCTCGCTGTTTCCCCCCCGAACCGCTTCCACCACCTGACGGATGGAAAGATTGTAAAACTGGAGCCGGTTCGGATCCACATTCACCTGATACTGCCTTCTGAAGCCCCCGATGGGCGCCACCTCGGCAACACCGGGAACCGATTTCAGATAGTATCGCAACACCCAATCCTGATATGATCGAAGATCGGCCAGGCTGTGCTGTCCCGACTCATCCACCAGGGCGTACTGAAAGATCCAGCCCAGACCCGTGGCATCCGGGCCCAGTTCTGTTTTCACCCCTTCAGGGAGCTGGGGCAGAACCCCGGAAAGATATTCAAGGGTCCTGGAGCGGGCCCAGTAGATGTCGGTACCATCTTCAAAAATTACGTAGACGAAGGAATACCCAAAATCGGAGAAGCCGCGAACGGCTCTTACCTGCGGGGCACCCAGCATGGCGGTCACGATGGGATAGGTCACCTGGTCTTCGATGATGTCCGGACTTTGGTCCCATCGGGAATATACAATCACCTGGGTGTCGCTGAGATCCGGGATGGCGTCCAGTGCAACATGGTTCATGGACCACCAGCCAGCGATACACGCGACGCCAACGAGGGTAAAGACGATAAACCGGTTCTGAACGGAAAAATCAATGATGCGGTTAATCATTCCCCGGCTCCGCATCAGAGGGGATGCCTGATTTTTCCCTGTCTGAAGATCCCTTTTCCGTCTCCGGTGTTGCCATGAGTCCGATGGTGGCCAGTTTCATCCGGCTTTCCGAATCAATGAGAAAATTGCCTGAAACAACAATCTGTTCTCCCGGAGCAATTCCCTTGACGATTTCAACCCGATCGCCGAACTGCCAGCCGGTCACCACCTCCCGGGGCTCGAAATACCCCTCTCCAAGGGCGATGAAGACGATTTTTCTCCGCCCGGAATCGAGTACTGCATCCGCCGGAACCGTGATGGCCTCGGGAAGGGGGATGAGAAAGTCCACATTCACAAACATGTCCGGACGAAATGCATTTTGGGGATTATCCATCTCCAGACGAACCTTCAGCGTGCGCGTTGTGGCGTCGAACTCAGGAAAGATGTCGCTCACGACGGCGTCAACGGGCTTGTTTTGTCGGGGAAGAGATACCCGGGCACGCATACCCGGTTGAATATATTTGGCATCGGTATTGAAGACGTCCGCCAGAATCCATACCCTGCTGAGATCGGCCACCCGAAAACACTCGGTACCGCGAAACACCTTTTCAAGGGGTGAAACACCGCGGTCGATCACCAGCCCTGTGACCGGAGACCTCACCTGAATATTCGGGATATATTTTCCCTCCAGTGCAAGCTCAAGGAGCTGGGTTTCGTCAACCCCCAGATCCAGCAGCTCCAATTTGGCCTTGTTGGCATACAGGATGTCGTCTTCGCGCATATAGGTTGGATCTAAATCGCCTTGCCGTCTTTCATTGCCAAAGGGCATGGAGTGATCCGCCATTCCCGGCATGGAGGAGGCCGGTGTATGGGCGGGTGGAGTTTTACCGGGCAAGGGAATTTGGGACTGGGGCAGGCCGCCTGGGGGAGTCGCCTGCAGGGCAAATTTGGGTTTCATGGCTGAAAACGGCATTCCCAGAGTTGATTTGGGTTTGGGTCGGGGCGGGGCTGTTGGCGATTCTTTTCCTGTCTGCATGGCTGCAGAAGGCATGTCCATGGAGGACATGTCGCCGGGTGTCGGTGCGACCTTGCGGGAAGGTCGGGGTGGATAGGGGAGAGGTTGACGGGCTCCGGTAAAATTGGTTGCCGGGAGATACCTTCGCCCTATGTTGGAAAGCTCAGCCAGATATCGCTGTTGCCATGAGAAGAAATCATAGTCGTAGATTTTGATGAGGGCCATGAGCTGGCCTTTTTCCACCAGGCTGCCGGTGGTGCTCCCCGGGATGTAGGACATCCACCCATCCACCGCGGAAATGAGCGGGAATACCCGGTTTTCATCCGCTGCGATGCGTCCTAATGTGCGGATCCGGTGGGTTTCCGAGGTCCTCTCCGCTGTGCCAATCTGCACACCGATGATCTGTTGTTTTTGAGGGGTTATTTTCACGGTGCCGAGGGACATTGCCCCCTTTGGGTCCAGGGCGAACGATCCCGATTCCCGATCGTCGTAAACGGGCTCCATCGGCATACCACACGGCGCAAGTCCTGGTTTTTCAGACACATTCGCCGGATTCATGGGGTCCACATAGTGAAGGATCCGGCGTTCTTCTCCAAGATCGTCGGTTTCGGCAGTCCAGCGTTGGCTGTACCAGGTACCTCCCCGAAACGATGCGATGAGAAGAATGAGGAGCAGAAACATAAAGAGGAATTTTTTCATAGTATCAATCAGCCTGCTTTCCGCCTGAATCGAGGTATCAAACTCCTATGTTTTTTTTGAGACGCTCCTGGGGAAAAGTACCTCCTGTGGGGCCGTTAAGACACCGAAGATGTTGGTGCGTAAAAGGTTTCAGGCCCACCCTGGCACCAATGTATTGGACCTGGATCTGGTCAGCCGGTTTCTTTGGTTTACAATGATCTGTGATGACTTCCATGGCGTTCCAGATCAAGTCGGCCATAATATTCTACTTTAATCGACCGCTTGTCAAATGGAAGACCGGGTTGTTTGGGCCATGGCCTCTCCAAAAATGAGGGTATTCAGACGGGTATTCTCCAGCCATCCTTTTCCTAAACGTCACTTTTTTCACATTTTTTCAGGACGTTATCTTGTTGCGAAAGGTCATGTAATATGGAGTACAAATTTTTTTAAGAAATTTTTGAGAATAAGGGATAGACCCCATTGCCGTTTTTTTTTACGGAAATTAAAATGCTGTCAAATCGTGAATCCTTCTTCACACTTCACACAAAAAAGAGCAAGAAAACAAAAAAAGGAAATTTCGGGCCGGGCTATGGAGCGCACCCATTGCGGTTCTGGAGCCGTCTTACCGCCAATAGCGTTTCCACATTCCGGGTTATGGCAAAATCCGCCTTTACCATAAAAAGGCCCCGAGTCCGTTACCCCAGCGAAAGCCGGGGTGATTGTTTATTTCCCTGAGATCTCTAATCCTTGATGGTCTGGTAAAGGTTTGCAATCCAGCCTTTTCAGTAAGGACAACAGGGTAAAATCACTCGGTTCGAATGTGGCGTTTTGGACTTTTTATTGGCCCATCAGGATTGGGTGAAAGACGTTAATATTTTTGGGAGCGATCGGGTTGGTTACAAATAGACGATTCCTATTTTGCAAGAAGGAGACAACATGAAGACAAAACTTGGATTAAATCTCCTGCCGGCCATTGTTTTGTTTCTTTTCTCTGTTTCATTCCTATGGTTTTCAGGGGCTGCTGCGTCTGGAAAGGCTGACAGGGAGAGTATCCTGGAGGCCTATGGAAACCTGCCGCTACACTTTATTGAAAACAAGGGGCAGCTTGATTCCAGAGTCAGGTTTTATGTCAAGACATCCGGTCAGACCCTGTATTTTACAGATGAAGGGATCGTATTCGACCTTCTTCGCTGGGAAAAGGCGGCCTGGAAGAGGACACGGGGGCCGAAAAAGGGTCCATACACCTCGGAGGAAAAACCAGAACGGCTGGTGTTCAGCCTTGGGTTTGAAAATGCCCGGGAAGGGGTCTTGATGGAGGGTTTGGACCGTCAAGAGGGTGGCATCAATTTCTTGGCCGGCAATGACAGGAGTCAATGGAAGACGGGCATTCCTACCTATCGGGGAGTGGTCTACAAAGGGGTATACAAGGGGATCGACCTGAAGGTATTTGGAAACGGCAAGGACATCGAGTATGAATTTGTTGTAAACCCGGGGGGGGAACCCGAAGATATTTTATTAACCTACAATGGAATAGAAGGACTCGCCAAAAACGGGGAAGGAGAACTTCTCATAGCGACCGCATTCGGCCAACTCAAAGAGACGAAGCCCTATATCTATCAGGAGATAGAGGGCGAAACGGCGGTGGATGGAAGGTTTGAAATCCTGAGCCCTGCCGGTCAGTCCCAAACCGGAAAATTTTCGTACGGATTTCAGGTCGCCGCCTATGACCCCTCCTATCCCCTCATTATCGATCCCGTTCTTTCCTACTCCACCTATCTGGGGGGAAGCAGTGGCGATGATATCGGGATGGGAATCGCCGCAGACGCCTCAGGCAACGCCTACGTCGCAGGATATACCTATTCCAGCAATTTTCCAACGAGCACCCCGTATCAGGGGACCTTCGCCGGTACCTCAGACGCCTTCATCACCAAGCTTTCCTCATCGGGAAGCGCCCTTTCCTATTCCACCTATCTGGGGGGCAGCAGTTGGGATGTTGGATGCGGAATCGCCATAGACGCCTCAAACAACGCCTATGTCACGGGATACACCCTTTCCACCAATTTCCCCACGAGAAACCCGTACCAGGGAACCCTCGGCGGTGACTTTGATGCCTTTGTGGCCAAACTTTCCCCGTCGGGAAACCTTTCCTACGCCACCTATCTGGGGGGGGGGGGCAAAGATTACGGATATGGAGTCGCCGTGACCGCCTTAGGAAGCGCCTTTGTAACGGGAGATACCGCTTCCGTTGACTTTCCCACGGCATCTGCGTATCAGCCAACCTTTGGCGGCAGCTCTGATGATCCCTTTTTCGGCAGCGGAGATGCCTTTATTGCCAGGCTGTCCTCAGACGGAAACACCCTGTTTTTTTCCACCTATCTGGGGGGCAGCAGTTCCGACGCCGCATATGCGATAGCCATAGACAATACGGGCAACTCCTATGTCACGGGATATACCGCCTCCATGGATTTCCCCACGTTAACCCCGGTTCAGGGGACCCTGGGCGGCAGCGCTGATGCCTTTATCGCCAAACTTTCCTATACGGGAAGCGCCCTTTTCTACGCCACCTACCTGGGGGGCAGCAGTTCCGATTCGGGATATGGGATCGCCGTGGACGCTCCGGGCAACGTCTATGTCGCGGGAGAGACCTACTCCACCAATTTTCCCACGGTAACCCCGCTGCAACTCTCCCTCGGCGGCGGTTCCGACGCCTTTATAACCAAGCTTTCCGCAACAGGGAACGCATTATCCTACTCCACTTATCTGGGAGGCGCCGGTGCCGAGTCCGGAAATGGAATCGCCGTAGACGCCTCAGGGCGCGCCTATGTCACGGGATATACCGCTTCTCTCAATTTTCCCACGTTCGCACCGATCCAGGCGGCACTTGGCGGCAGCTCCGATGCCTTTGTCACCAAGCTCACCTCAGCGGGAAACGCGTTTTACTATTCCACTTACCTGGGGGGAAACAGTAGCGATTATGGAAACGGAATCGCCGTAGACGCTTCAGACAACACCTATGTTACGGGATATACCTATTCGGACAATTTTCCTACGGCAAATGCGTATCAGCCGACCTTCGCCGGAGGCGCGGGCGACCCCTTTCTCGGTAACTCCGATGCCTTTGTTACAAAAGTCAGCGCGGTTGTCTTTCCTCCCTGCCCGGAGTGTGACGGAGACCCGGTGGTCCTCACAAACGTAAGATTTCGTACGGGCACCCAGTGCGAATGCGTAGCCACAACATCCATTACCATGGGCCCCAATGTCATCATCGAAAACGGCGCCCAAATCAACTTCAAGGCACCCAGAATAAATATTAAACCGGGCGTAGACATAAGCCCGGGGGCCATCGTGAACATGAACCAGTAATATGTCTAACGCGGATAACCGCAGCCAAAACATGTCTCGCGCAAAGACGCCAAGACGCAAAGAGGTAAAACGTTTCTTGTTTTTTGTGACAGAAAACCCGGAAATAACTCACTAAGCGCCTTAGGGCCAATGTCGGAACCAACGCAGGAATAAGTTCCCAATGCCGTTGGGAATTAACCTCGATTCATCGTCGTTTAGATTGGAAAATGGATACCGTTATGAAAAGAAAAGATCTTACAAAGATTTTTCTATGCCTTGCGATGCTCCTTTTGGCAGGCCATGCGGTTTCCGGCCCAATTCCGGATACGGGCCAAACCAAGTGCTATGATGATAGCGGCGAGATCCCCTGTCCCTCTCCGGGCCAGCTGTTTTACGGGCAGGATGCAAATTATTCCATGAACCCACCCTCCTATACAAAATTGGACCACAGCGGAAATGCGCTGCCGGATTCCGCGGCTTCATGGGCCATGGTCAAAGACAATGTCACCGGCCTGATCTGGGAAACCAAGACCGATGACGGGACCATCCATGATAAAGACAACACCTATACCTGGTACGACAACAACCCGATGTCCAATGGTGGAAATTCCGGTTTTCCGGGCAATGGCACGGATACGGAAGATTTTATCAATGCGTTGAATGATGCCAATTTTGGGGGATATGGAGATTGGCGGCTTCCGACGGTTCAAGAATTGACCTATCTCGTTGATAACGGTGTGTCTCAGCCCGGGCCGACGATCGATGTCAACTATTTTCCCCATGCGATTTCATCGTTTTACTGGTCGTCGAATACTCCCGTCGAGAATATCTACAGGGCCTGGGGGGTGAGCTTCGATTACGGCTTTGATGACACAAAAGGAAAGAACGTTTATGGTTCTGTACGTGCTGTCCGTGGCGTAACAGACTCGGTGTCAGAACCGTATGTCGATAATGGTGACGGTACGGTGACGGACACCTCAACAGGGCTAACATGGCAGCAGGATACGCTGGAGGAGGCGTTCACCTGGGAACAGGCGTTGGCCTATTGTGAAGGCCTCTCCCTTGGCGGTCATGAGGACTGGCGCTTACCCAGCATCAACGAACTGCGGTCTTTGGCAAATTACGGGCGCTATAATCCATCGATGGATACGACCTTCTTCCCCAATGCGGTCTCTTTGCTCTACTGGTCGTCCACGACCTATGCGTCCAATGCTGCCAATGCGTGGGGTATATTTTTCCTGACCGGCGGCGGATACAGCGCCAACAAAGGGAGCCTCAGGCTTGTGCGCGCGGTGAGAGGGGGAATGACGGCGCCTCCATCCCCGTGTCTGCCGGACATAAAGGCCAACGGACAGGACGGGCCTCTTACGGTTTCAGCCGGAACCGCCGTTATTATAACGGTTAGCCTTTCGCCGGGAGATGAGGATGGAAAACAGGCGGATTGGTGGCTTATCGCGAGCGCGTTTGGAGAGTTCTATTCCTATCCCTACACCGAATGGATACCGGGAGTCCGTCCCGTGATGCAATCTCCGTTGGTGACGGTATCCCCTGTGCAGATCTATTCCGGTCTTCTTCAGGCCGGGACCTATATCTTTTACTTCGGGGTGGATACGAATCCCGATGATATTGTGGATGAACCGCTTTTTTATGATTGGGTTGAGATCCGGGTGATCGAGTGATTTTCGAGTACAATTGGACTGAGGGCCCTGTCGACTTCGGCTCGAATGGTGGAAAGGTAGGGTTCTGAAAGCGGACTGGAATGATTCCGGTTGCGCCCGCATAAGAGAAAATGGATGACCCATGAGGAACTTGAATTGAAAAATCGAAGATTGTATTACATAATATGCCTGGCGGTTGTTGCCATGGTGTTTGCGCCTTGGGCAAGGGATAGGGATGCCCGGGCCCAATCTCAGCCGGATATCGCCCCACAGGCCGCACAGGGTGGGCAGACCGCACCGGAGAAGGCCGACGAACCATCTCTTCTCAAGACACAAAGGGATCAGGTGAATTACGCCATCGGCGTCCAGTTAATCGGCAACTTCAAAAAGCAGGAAGTCGATATTGACCTGGAGATGGTGATAAGGGGGATGCAGGACGCCTACTCAGGCAAGGGGCTTCTTATGTCCGATGCCGAGATTCGAAGGGCCGTAATGGCCTATCAGGACGAAGTGCGACGGTCGCAGGCAAGGATCCGAACCGCTTCACTGGAAGAGAACAGGAAAAAGGGAGCGGCGTTTCTGGCGGAAAACATGAAAAAGGAAGGGGTCATAGCCTTGCCAAGCGGCCTGCAATACCGGATCATCAGGTCGGGTGAAGGAAAAAGGCCCACCGACACCGATACCATAGAGTGCCACTATCGGGGAATGCTTATCGACGGTACGGAATTCGACAGCTCCTACCGCAGGGGGCGTCCAGTAAGCCTCAAGGTCAACAGCGTCATTCCCGGCTGGAAGGAGGCGCTCAAGCTCATGCCGGTCGGTTCCAAATGGGAGATTTTTATTCCGTCTGAACTCGCCTATGGAGCGGGGGGAGCCGGCCACCACATCGAACCGGGGGACACGATCATTTTTGAAACGGAACTCCTTGCCATCAAGTGAATGTCCGGGTAAAGAATCGCGGTGTCATTGAGAGAATCAATCCAGGGAAGAGGGGGGAACCATGAAAAAGATGCCTTGTGCAGTTGTCTTTGTTTTACTTAGCTTTATGTGGATTGCCATGGCCGGCGCCGATCAGGACAATGCTGCGGCGACTCAGGACCAGGCAATTCAGCCGAACACATCCATAGACGGAGAGCAGATTATACCGCCCGAGGCGGGGATCGACTGGAAATCCAGGGTCATGATGTTTCGCGAAATCAAGAAGCGGGGCCAAGCCAGTAGAAATCTCCTGTTGGGAGAGGCTGCAAAGGAAAGACAGAAAAAACCTCCGATGCCGACGAAAGTAAAATCACCGACGGATATTTAATTGTATTGTGGCTGTAAAACGCTCTTAACCTTATTAGTTGGGGAAAAATTATGAAAATAAGGCGATTAGTGATTGCGATGACTGTGCTCATGGCATTGACGGTTTCATTTTCAGGCATCAATCCGGCAGGGGCAGTACCTACCCTCGATCCTGCGACCGGCCCCCGCCAATACGGTATACCGGATTACTTCAATACCTTTAACTGGGCCAACTCGCCGCCGCTCCGGAAATTTGTGGATGGGTTGCCGCTGCTGAATCCTGCGGGTCAGAACAACCTGGGTCAGTATATACCCGTGGCCGTTCCCGACACAACCACCTATCCGGGATCCGATTATTATGAAATAGAGATGGGACAGTACCGGGAGCAGATGCACAGCGACCTTCCGCCGGTGGCCGGAGGGGCAGGGGGCACCTTGCTGCGGGGATACCGGCAGACCAATGGACCCAACGGTCTCGCAGAGCCGTTTCATTTTCTGGGGCCGTTGATCATTGCCGATAAGAACACAGCGGTGCGCATCAAGTTTACCAATTCGCTTCCCGTCGGCGTGGCCGGCGACGCGTTTATTCCCACGGATACCACCGTCATGGGATCCGGGGAATTCGAGATCGATTACGATCCGGAGACCAAACTGCCGATTCCGGTGACCCGCGGGGTGTTCACGCAGAACCGGGCGGTCCTCCATCTTCATGGGGGTCGAACGCCGTGGATCAGTGACGGAACGCCCCACCAGTGGATTGCCCCGAAGAATGAAAATACGGTTTACCCAAAAGGGGTCAGCGTGGACTATGTGCCCGATATGTGGTTTGACGCCGCGGGAAACACCATCGCCTCCTGCGCGGGACAGTCCACCTGTGACGTGGCTGGCGCCACCAACAATCCCGGATACGGGTCCCAGACCTACTACTGGACCAACGAACAGAGCTCAAGGCTGATGTTTTACCACGAACACGCCTGGGGAATCACGCGTACGGGCGTCTATGTGGGGGGGGCTGCGGGTTACCTGATCAGGGATGATACTGAAAACGAGCTGATCACAGCCGGGCTGATTCCGGGCAGTGTGGCCGGGGAGGAGATTCCGCTGGTCCTCATGGACAAGACATACGTAGACGCCAGCACCATCCTCGACACGGACCCCACCTGGATATGGGGAAGCCAGCCGGGTACGGTTCTGCCCTGGGATTCCACAAGTGCGGTTCCCGTAACCGGCGATCTCTGGTGGCCCCACGTGTACATGCCTGCTCAGAATCCATTCAATCCGGATCTGAGCGGCGTCGCAGCGTATGGCCGGTGGCACTATGGCCCCTGGTTCTGGCCGCCCACCGATGTTCCCTATCCGCCGGTGGCCAATGAATATTATGATCCGGACTGTGTGCCGGAAGCCGCAAACAATTTTTTCTGCCAGCCACCGCTGAGGCCGGGGACGCCCAATCCTTCCTGGGGAGCAGAGGCGTTCATGGATACACCGGTGATCAATGGCGCCGCTTATCCCACGCTTACCGTGCAGCCCAAGAAGTACCGTTTCCGCATATTGAATGCGGCCCATGACCGTTTTTTTAATCTGCAGTTGTATCGGGCGGCCAATAAAAACAACCCCACCCTTCCGGGAGCCGGCGCGCCGGTCTTTACCGGCCCCACGACTGATCTGACGGAAGTTGCGATGGTTCCTGCGGTAACGACCGTGGGATTTCCTGAGAACTGGCCGCAGGATGACCGGGAAGGCGGCGTGCCGGCTCCCGCCACCAGAGGCCCGGCCATGATTCAGATCGGGTCTGAAGGCGGATTCCTGCCGGGTCCGGTTCTACTGCCCAACCAGCCCATCAACTGGAACACGGATCCCACAACCTTTACCGCCGGCCTGGTGCTTCAGCAGAATGAGGGCGGCGGAACCTTGATGCTGGGTCCGGCGGAACGAGCGGATGTCATCATCGACTTCAGCGAGTTTGGCGGAAAGACATTGATCCTCTATAATGACGCACCGGCGCCATGGCCGGCGCTCGATCCCCATTATGACTACTACACGGGCGCGCCGGATAACAGAGAAATGGGCGGCGCCGATACGACGCAACCCGGCCTTGGCCCCAACACCCGGACGATCATGCAGATTGTGGTAAGTGCGGGAGGCCCTGGCACCGCGACTCCAGATGCCTATGATTCCGCTGCTCTGACCGCTCTGGAGGCCGCGTTCACATCGACACCCGGATCACCGGGGGTTTTTGAACGGGGGCAGGAGCCGATCATTGTTGGGCAAAGCGCCTATAATGACGCGTATGGCATGACTTTTCCCGCCACTGCTCCCAACTGGGGGCTATCGTATATCTGGTCCACCTCCCTCAATTTCATGCGGCCGGATGGGTCCATCGTGACCGACTACCCGATGAAGCCCAAGGCCATTCAGGATGAGATGGGGGAGACCTTTGATGAGTTTGGACGCATGAGCGCCAATCTGGGCCTGGAACTGGCCTCCACCACTGCGGGGATCCAGACCTTTGTGCTGCAGAACTTTGTGGACCCGCCCACGGAAATCGTGGCGCAGGATCAGGTACAGATCTGGAAGATCACCCACAATGGGGTGGATACCCACCCGGTTCACTTTCATTTCTTTGAGGTGCAGGTGCTCAACCGGGTAGGGTGGGATGGGTTCATCTATCTGCCCGATCCAAACGAAATCGGCTGGAAAGACACGGTCAGGATACACCCCCTGGAAGACACGATTGTGGCCCTCAGGCCGGCGCGAATGTATTATCCCTTTACGGTTCCGGAAAGCATTCGCCCGTTGAACCCGGCCGAACCCATGGGGTCACAAGTCGGTTTCAGCCAGCTGGATCCGGTGACGGCGCAACCCGTGGTTCCGCCCGTGGAAAATGTGATGCACAACTTCGGCCATGAGTATGTGTGGCACTGCCATATTCTGAGCCATGAAGAACATGATATGATGCGTCCCATTGTCCTGAATCCCAACGCCAAGGTTGATATTCTCTGGAGAAACGCGTTGAGTGGGGCAACCGCTTTCTGGTTCCTCGATTATTCCGAGCAGGGGGTTGTGAGTGTCGCTGAAAGCCTGGCATCAGAAACCGAACCCGATCTGAATTGGAAGGTTGTGGGCAGAGGCGACTGGAACAGTGACAGCAACGCCGACATCCTATGGAGAAACACGTCAAACGGCCAGAACAGGGTATGGTACATGGATAGAAATATAAAGATTGGAGAGGCGCCCATCCTCCCCACCGTTCCCAATCAGAACTGGCAAATTGTGGGCACGGGGGATTTCAACAGTGATGGTCGCGTTGACATTCTCTGGCGAAACACCTTAACGGGATCCGTAGGTGCCTGGTATATGAATGGGGTGGACTACCTGGGGAATGGATTTACTTCAGTCCTTCTCGATCAGAGCTGGCAAATTATGGGTACGGGCGACTTCAGCGGCGATGGCCGGCCCGACATCCTGTGGAGAAACACCCAAACGGGATCCATCGGGGTCTGGTATATGAATGGGATGACCTACCTGACGTATGCCCTAACGATTCCCGAACCCGATCAGAATTGGCAGATTGTGGGTGTTGATGACTTTAATGCCGATATCAAACCCGACATTCTCTGGAGAAACAGTTCTACGGGCGAAAACCGGATCTGGTTCATGGATGGAATGCAGAGAATCGGGGAAGGCCCGCTCCTCCCCACCGTTACCGATACGAACGAGAAAATTGTGGGATAACGTCACTTTTAGCTTTTCCTGCAGCAATTCCGTTGAGTTCTTAAGGAGACGTCCTCAACGGAATTGCTGTTTTTACGAAATGGGATACAAAGGCAATCTTCTCCGGCTCGTGAAAGATTTATTTCTGCCCTTTAAAGAGATCGAGCCGTTGAGAAGGTGTTTTTTTTGAGCGATGCGCAGGGAGAAAGTCGGCTTGCATGTCAGGGGCAAATGTGGGAATACAATATGCGTCAGACAGTGATACAATATGTGCTTTCCCGTCTTTTCGCCCTTGGCGTGACCGATATCTTTGGGGTACCGGGAGATTTTTCCTTCCCGGTCAATGACGCCATCTGCCAGGACGGTGATTTCCGCTGGATCGGTGACTGCAATGAACTGAATGCCGCCTATGCAGCCGACGGATATGCCCGCATTCGGGGCGTCGCAGCGCTATGCACCACCTACGGCGTGGGGGAACTCAGCGCCATCAATGGAATTGCCGGTTCCTACGCCGAACACCTTCCGGTCTTTCACCTGGTAGGGATGCCTGCAAGCGGGACCCAGAAATCCCGTAAGCTGGTCCATCATACCCTCGGCAACGGCCAATTCGATCTGTTTTACCATATGACCGAGCCCGTGGTCTGCGGGCGCGCCATCTTGACCCCGGATAACTGCCTCTGCGAGACGGAACGATTGATCGCAGCGGCGCTTTATCACCGCCGGCCGGTCTACATGGCCTTTCCCGCGGATTATGCGGATATGCCGGTGAACGGCACGGCACCGGCGATCGGCACTTGCGAGAGCGATCCACCGGTCCTCGAAACAGCCGTGGACGCCATTATTGACAGCGTGACCCGTGCCAAATCCGCCTGCGTCCTTCCAGGGGTCATCCTTTCCCGCTGCGGGCTCGGGAAGCACGCAGCAGATGTGGTGACTGCTTCAGGACTCCCCTTCGCCACCATGTTCATGGATAAATGCGTGCTGGACGAGACCCACCCGAATTATGTCGGCATGTATGATGGACGGCTCATGAACGAGGAGGTCCGCGAGTTTGTGGAAGGATGCGACTGCGTCATCCAAATCGGCGCTCTCATGACGGACCTGAACTCGGGTGCATTCACAGCGAGAATCGACCGCGCCAGGAGCATCAACATCATGCATCACCATGTGCGGGTGGGTCATGCCGGATATTCCAATGTGGAAATGCGGGATGTGCTGGAGGCGTTGGCAAAAAGGATTCCGAGGAGAACGGATGTAAAAGGTCCCCTGGCCCATGGGCTTGGAGCGCCAAAAGGGAATCCGGATGACAGGATCACCGCTGAGTATCTCTACCCGAGATGGCAGCAATTTTTAAGGCCGGGAGATGTCCTCATTGCGGAGACAGGAACCGCTTCCATGGGTCTCGGCTTCGCCGACATGCCGGAGGGATCGACGTTTCAAAATCAGACCCTGTGGGGCGCCATCGGCTGGGCCACGCCCGCAGCCTTTGGCGCGGCCCTGGCGGATGAAGGCCGGCGAACCGTCTTGGTCACCGGCGAAGGCGCCCATCAGCTCACCGCCCAGGAGGTCAGCATGTTTTGCCGCTATGGTCTGAAGCCGATTATCTTCGTGCTCAACAACAACGGCTATCTCATCGAACGGCTCCTCTGCAAAGACCCTGACATCTACTACAACGATCTGGCGGAGTGGCGCTACCATCTTTTGCCCGAAGCCCTGGGCTGCGACAACTGGTTCACTGCCCGTGCCACCACCTGTGGTGAACTCGATGCGGCCATTTGGAAAGCGGAGAGCTGCGGCAGCGGCGCATATATCGAGGTAGTGACAGACACCTATGTTGCACCGCCCCTGCCACAGAAATTACATGATTCGCTCAAGACCTTCTACGCGTCCTCCCCGAAAAAGAGTTCGTGAGCGCATTCGTCCCGCCCCCTGAGTCCCATCTGGATAATTGACCGTCATTTTAGTCATTGACATCCAATTCAGGCTCCGGTATGGTCCCTTTTCGCAAAAAATAGGATATCGATTCAACTAAAGCCAACGAAAGGAAAAATAGAAGATGAAAAAGTTCTATCTGAAGATGGGCTCACTTTTTTTTGGAATGAGTCTGATACTGGCGGCAGCGGCATACGCTGCGGAACAACCTTACCTGGTGCTTGAAGGCCCTGACGTGGTGCACGTCGGCGACACCGTGACCTATACCGTCGAGACCGTGGGGGGGACCGACAGCAGTTATGAGTGGTGGTGGGGGTACAGGACAAATGATTGCGCGACCATTGAAAACGGCGTTTTAACCGCTGTCAGCCCAGGAATTATAGGAATCCGGGTCGCAGGCAACAACACCGGGGCAGAGCGTCAGGCCCAACTCCATGTGGAGGTTGTCGCCAATGAAAACGGCGATGTGGGCATTTCAGGGCCGGACAAGGTGGCCATCGGCAGCAAGGTGGTCTTTTCCGCAACCACGGGGGGTGTCGCAAGTGAAAGCTACAGCTGGGTGATCATCTATTCCAGTTCCAGTAGCACAGAGGTCGCCAGGCTGAACCGCGACACAGGAGAGCTTGAAGGGATCAGCGAGGGGACGGTTATTATCTGCGCATTCGGCACGAGTTCGGGTCGTGCCGGTGAAAAAACCGTTCAGATCGTAAGATCGGAAAAGCAGACCGCCACGGTGAGTATTTCAGCCGGTCTGGGCGAGGGCTTTACGCTGGATCTCATGTTGTTCATCAAGGGGGACATCCCGCAGGGCGCATCCCTCTACATCGCCGTATTGTATGACGGCGTCCTTCGCTATCTTCCCGGTCTCAGCACATCCCCTGCGCCCTTTCGCACCAATCCATCGGAGACCTTTTATGAAAAAGTGCTTTCCGTGCCGATCACAAGTATCCCCTTCAAGGAATATACCTTTTATGCGGCCCTGCTCGATGATTCATTCCAATTCGTGAGCAACCTGGATACGGCAGTGGTTTCAGCGGGATATAAGTAAGCGGGTCCCCAGGTTCCTGTCCCGGGATAAAAAACGGCGGCCATGGCTGACGGATTCAGCCATGACCGCCAATGGACATTCTTTCAAAGGATGCGGTGCTTATGGCGATCACCATGGTGCGCACGCCCGGCTTATCCGACCAATAGATCCTTAAGATCCTGAATCAGCATATCGTGGGCCTTTTCATCACGGGCCAACTGGCCGAATATTTTTTTGTACTCTGGATGGCTCAGTTGATCGTGGAGATAGTGGTAGGTCTCGTACATCTTGGTTTCGATCTTCTGGATTTGATCGAAATAACTCAAGAGATCGTCTTCAGTAAACATCGATGGATTCTCCCTGGATCCGCCTCAAAAGAGTATCCAGCAGGTTTTTGTGTTCCCTGTTTGCCTCGATGAGAATATCGAGGGTCTTTTTTACCTGAGAGAGCCGGGATTCCGGAAGCCCGCTTCGACCCACAATCGCCGCAAGGTGCCTGGCATAGATGGTAATGGCGCTCTCCTCCGTCTTAATGCCCTCTTGAATATGGCGGATTAATTCTTCCTTGGTCATTTTCTAAACCCCCTGATCCATCCATGGGGGGAACACCGGGTCGGCCCCGGGAGATTCCCGTATAAGGCCGCTTGCCCCCTGTTGATGCGCCAGTCGGTTTCCTTATTGACGTGAAACCACACAAGGCCGTTGAGTTCCCATCCCCTTGCCGTCTCAAATGCATTCTTGATCCACAACCCCTTATCGCCCCCCTGATTGACACTGGCCGTCTCAAAGACGAAAACAGGCTTGTTCGGGGCTAACCCACGCAGCTTTTCCCAGGCGGGACGGAATATGTCATCGAACTCTCTCCACTGGCTGTCCCATCCGTTGGCCGCCTTTGTCTGGGTGGTTCCCCAATTGTAGCCATCCATCCCCAGGATATCAACGTATGCCGATCCGGGATAGTATGCCTCCACCCGATTCCAAGAGGCGGTCGGATCATAGGAAACATTGGGCACCGATTCCGCATTGGGGCAGAAGACCCATACCGCATTGTCCGCACCGGCCTCTTGAAACAGGGTTACGACATATCTGAACATCCGTTTGTAGGTGGAGGGGCTTTCAGGACCGTATCCAGAAGGGTCGGTTCCCCAGTGATACCGCGCAATGTTCATCTCGTGGCCGAATCGTATCATGAACGGCCGGTTCCACGATGCCGCCTCCCGGGCAAATCCCTTCAGGTATTCATCGTATGCCCCGTGGACAATGGCTTTCCAGGGAACCATGATCTCACGACCCTCGCTGAAATACATGGGCTCCCAGGTCAGGCAGGGAATGGCCCCGGAGTGCCAGATGGCATCCAGGCTTCCCTTTGGAAACCGGCTGGATGTCTGGTCTCCGATGGGGGGCCACTGAAGAAAGAAAACCACCATCTGAGGCGTTACCGCGATCTCCTCCCCTGTCTCTATTAAGCGTTCTTTGGTGATCGGATATCCATCCAGGGCCACGCCGAAGAAGAACGGGCGGGAATCCTGCGGGCGCGATTCGGCCCCAAGCAGCGGCGGAAAGAGGAGCAGGATGGAAAGCCAGGGCAACAGCCGGTAATTCCGGGATATCATGGATTCAGTCCTCTTCAGGGGTGTTAAAGTAGAGCACCGAAGACAATATCAGAAAATGATAAAAACACCAGAACATATTGACAATAAGGGCGGCTATGGGCTCCCGTTCGTAGATGATCCGGTTGATGCCCCAGATGACTGCCGAAAAAGTCAGGACGGCCATGGAGAGCTGAATCCAGAGGGCCTTGAGCGGCAATTGGAGGGCGCCGCTCTTGGGCGTGATGCCGAAGGTGCCTTTGACCCCCAGGAGTCCCAGTATGGACGCCTTGATATAAACCGGAAAGGTAACGGCCATCAAAAGCTGTCCCTGGATCACATCTTTGAAAAGATAGCTGCGTTGCCTCAGGGTCCAGAAAAAAATCATAATGGTGAGGACAAAATAGGGAATAAAAAAAATCGCATAGATTTCCGGCCTTGCAAAATAGCTGGGCACGTCCAGAAACAAGTACAGGAGTGGACAGAGGACCAGTATCAAAAAAACCAGGCCGATGAAGTAATGGGTGCTTGACAGGAAATATTCCCACCACTTTACAAAGACCAGCTGTCTGGGGTTGTGCATGAAGACCCGGACGATCTCTCTGAGCAGGCCTATTGTGCCGAGGGCCCATCGGAACTGCTGCTTGAAGTATCCGCCCAGATCCTCAGGACCCATCCCGAACGCCAGCACCTTGCCGATATAGGCGGACTTCCATCCCTTGAGGTGGAACTTCAAGGAGGTTGCAAAGTCTTCGGTCACCGATGTCTCATCAAATCCCCCCACATCCATCAGGGCCTCGCGTCTGAAGATGACATTGGTGCCGCAGCAGAACATGGCATCGGTGAGGCTCTTCCCCTCGCAGATGTATTCGTAAAATACCGCCTGCTGCAGACCTGCGGCCCGCGCAATCCGGTTGGACTCAAAATTGGTATAATACTGAGGGGTCTGAATAAAGGCCAGCCGGGGGGTTGCCTCCATCCTGGCCACCAGGGGCTCCACAAATTCGGGCAACGGGTTCTGGTCGGCGTCGAACACCACGATGTATTTTTCCTTTTCGGGTTTTTCCGTGCCTGAATAATCGTGACATTCGAACCCTTCCTTTGGATTTCCCTCGATATGGTCGAGGAAATCATTGATCATGCCTGCCTTGGCGCCGCGCCATTGCCGCCGGAAAAGACACACCCCGATGCGCCGACACATTTCGTCGATCGCCTCCCGGTAGCGGCTTCGCTCCTCAGGGTCCCGGTCGGGGAGATCATATCGCGTGTCGTCCAGAAAGTAGATACGTTTGTTGGGGTAGGCGAGATTGTAAAAGGTGATCAAGGTATCCTCTACGACCTCGAGAGGTTCATTAAAGGAAGACACAATGATGGCCACGGGCGGATAGGTTTCGAGCGGCGGCGGGTCCTCATCAGTCTGAACCAGGCCTTTTCCACGGACGACGATATGGAATATTTCGAGAAAATAGCCGATGCCATGAATGATAATAAAGGTTTCGGCGAATAGGAGAAAAAGTGCCGCAATCTTTTCATACCAGTGATAATCCAGGATCAGAAAGAGAAAGGTCCTTACCAGGAGATACACCACGGCCAGGAGGATAACCCCCATCGGAAGAAGAAGGAGTCCTATACGGCCCAGCCGGTATGGCGACTCTTTTGTCATGGCGTTAAACTGGATGTTCGATGCTGGATACTGGATCCTGGTTACTGGATTAATCCCCTTGCGCCTCTGCTTGCTCGTTGCTTTCAGCTTCCGCCTCGTCGCTCCCTGCTCCCTGCTCCCCGCTCCCTGCTTCAAAACTGATACTTGATATCGGCCCAGACGCCTTCCGCATCCCACAGCTTGGAACGGTGGATCAGGCCCTTGATGCTGAATGTCCAGTGATCGAGGAACTCATAGTGCCATTCGCCCCGGAGTTCAATGGACGGATTATGCTCCGTATCGGTCCCCACGGCCACGGCCAGATCGTAAAAATGGAGCTGGCTGCCGCAGAACAGGAGTTTCGAAAGGTCATGATACCATTCAAATGTAACGGCTCCCGCGTAATAGTCTTTCGGGGTCCAATAGGGATGGGTGATGTCAACAAGAACGCCGTTTTCATAGTCGTACACGTCCTGTTTTCGAGTATTGCGATATTCTCCGGTCAAGGCGACCTTGAATATCCTGGGATGGTCGGTAAATGAATACCCCGCGCCTGCCATGTAGTGCAGGCCGTCATTGTTATCGCTGTAGCTCAGGTATCTGGCCTGTCCCAGAAGCTCCAGCCGCCGGGTGATATGGGAATTGAGGGTCAGCCACCAGGCATCGGCCTGTATCCCCTGTCTGATTCCGAAATAGTTGTAGAGTTCATCGGTTCGGTCATACCCCAGACCGACCGTGACATAGTCTTTCAGATTCACCCAGATACGGCCGTAACCCGTATCGGTGTTCTCGAATCGGCCGTCTCTATAGATCTTCTTGGTCCAGCCTGCCTCTCCTTTGATATAGGGGTTCAATACGCCGCTGACGCCGAGGGTAAAGCCGTTCGCCTTGTAGGAGTCATGGGTATAGCTCGGGTGCTCGACCCAGTGATGGCCGATGAGTTTGAGATGAAACCGGCAGTCGATGGGCACGTCCACCCCCAGGTCGGTGCGATACCGGTCGATCTCGGTCAGCCCGTCTCTCCCGCGTTCGGACCAGTAGATCTGTCCCAATTTGAGAGAGGGGCTGCGACGGATCTCCAGGCGTTTCATGGCCCTCCCTGCCAGGCTGTGGAATTTGTCCATATCCAGGAGTCGCCGGTAGGTCGTTTCTTCACGATTGCACAGGCCCAGGGCACACTGGAGTTGGGCGTAATCGAAGATCGCCTCCTGGTTTCCCGGCGAAAAAGCGAGTAATTCCTCATAGGCATCCATGGCCTGGGTGGGCCGTCGATTCCATGTAAGACGTTTGCTCTCTTCTTCGAGGTATGCCGCCTTTTGGATGGCGAACGCGGGGTAAAGCCGGGCCCGTATGGCGTCGATCTGGCTGTTTGTATCCGGGGAGAGGGAAGACTTCAGATTTGTCAGCTCATTATTGAACGCCTCAAACCCTTGAAAGACCGATCCCTGCGCCGCATTCTCAGCCAGGCGATTTACAGCGGCAATCAATTCAGGATTGCCGGATACCTCAGCAACAGGCCTCAGAGATTGGGCCAGTTGTGCGTCAACAGGGGGCGTCACAAGCGCCTTGTAGGCATCGAAGGCCTGATCCATCTTTTTGGCCCATACGGCCGTGCGGGCCTTTTCGATTTGAGGGACCGGATCAGCGGGGGCCATATCATGGATGTTGTCATATAACGCGATGGATTTATTGTACTGTCGGCCCCACCCCAGGGCCCTGGCCCAGCCCATGAGAATCTTCCGGTTGCCGGGAAATACCTGTGAGAGGGCATCGAACCGTTCCCCAGCCGGATCGTACCGGTGATCGATGGCGAGGACTTCAGCCAGGCCGATCTGTGATGGGAAATAGTCTGGGTCGCGCTCTATAGAGGCATTGTAACACTGGATGGCAATTTCGTTGAACCCGTGCATTGCATACAGCCTCGCCCATCTTTCCAGTGTCATGGCCGAGAGGTCCTTATCCCGCAACAGGGCGTTCACAAAGTCCTCGGATGTGGCCGTATTTGACCCCACCGCATAAAATCGGGCTTCTATATCCTGTGGATCAACCCCGAGGGCTTTTTTAAAGCAGGGGCGGGCAAGGTCGTCTTTTCCCTGTTCCAGATAGGTCTTTCCCATGCCGATAAGGCCCTTGACGCGGCAGCACGGCATCTTTGACAATCTCGAGTAGATTGCCAGTGCATCCTCATATCGCTTTTGGAGGAACAGGATATCCGCCTTCAGGAGAAGACCTTGGGGATTATCGGGGTCACGCTCAAGCAGTCGGTCAACATATTTCTCGGATGTACGGAAATTTTTCTCCAGGCGTTTTAACTGGGCAAGCCCCATGAGGATTTCGCCTGAATCAGGGGATTTCGGAAGCATTTGTTTGTAGATCCCTTCTGATTCGGCAAACCGCTCCTGACTTCTCAGAAGGGCGGCCAACCGGAGGGCTGCCTCCCTGTCTTGAGGGTGGGCATGAAGATGCTCGCGGTAAATCCTTTCGGCCCCGTAAAAATCCCCCCACATATTCATCCGGTCCGCCAGTTCGAGCCGGATGGTCTCGGGCCGATCGCTACGTCGAATGGCCTCCAGATAGAGGTCGCGGCATCGCGCAGCGTGTCCGAGACTTGCCTCCAGGTCAGCCAGGGCAACCAGGGTTTCAGGGTTATTCAGGGCCGTTCGTTGAATACTCCCGGCAAGGGAAACGGCCTCTCGGGTATCCCCTTTCCGGATGAGGACACGCGCCATCTCCAGGACGATGAGGGGGTCTTCAGGTTTCTGACGGAGAAGGATCCTGTATGCGTTGAGCGATTCATCCAGGGTGGCATCGTCGTAGGAGAGAATCCTGGCAAGGGCCAGTCGGGCGTCCGTATCGGTGATCCACTGGTCTTTGGGGATCAGCCCATCGGGGGTGTGCGCCGGCGGCTTATGCGCCGTCTCCTCCTTTTCGATTTTGTTGTGGATGCGAACCGTAATTCGATATGGATCTTCGAGAAAAACGGCATTGATCCTGTTATGGTCTGCACCAAGATCAAACACGATCCTTACCGTCTCTCGGTCGAACTGACCCACCCTGATGGCCTTCAGAAGAGGATGGTTGATGCCGTAATTTCGTTGGACCCCGGTCCGGATTTTTGCATGGTTCAGGTCAAGAAAAACCCTCTCCGGGTTCTGCAATCGGTTTTCCTGGAATTTCAGCGGCCCGGAAAGAGAGATAACGGCATCTATTCCCCGCGGGGTTCTCTCCCATGTCAGGCCGGTCAAGTCAACCATCGACCGGGGGGACCGGAGCGCGTATACCGAGTATGGAGCAATCAGGGAGGTACACAGGATGGTGAAGAAGAGGATGTATCCGTATCTCCGTCCTATTCTTGATGTTGGCGTGCGCTGAGGCAGATCCTTTGGGAGGCGGAAAGACGTCGCCCTTCCGAGGCACGTCAGCAATGTCGTCAAGAGAACCAATGCCATATATCCATCCGCCTGATCCATGAGGATTGTCCTATCAAGACCGTCATTGTTGAAAGCTCCCTGGCAGCACCGACTCAATCCAGGGTTTTCTTCAGTTCCGCAGCGGCTTCGGCATGTTTACCGGCCCAGATGAGCACAAAGGCATACCGCCTTCTCACCTGTATATCGTCGGGCCGTGCCTCCAGGATCTTTCGGAATTCAGCCAGGGATGCATCGTATTTCCTCTGCCAGCTCAGCATTTCCGCCAGCTTGAGCCTCACGGCCTGGTCCTCGGAGTGGCTCTCCAGGTAGGCCCTGTACAGGGGTTCTGCCTTTGCATAATCTTTTTGCGCCACAAAAAGATCGGCCATCAGGACCTTTGTGTCTCCGGTGATGTCTTTTGGCGGGACCTGCTCCAGGATATGGGCTGCCGCCTTTTGATCGCCCTTCCAGAAAAGGACCTTGGCCATCTCGACCCTTGCTTCCGTAAGCCCGGGCTTTTCTTTCAGGACCTTTTCGTATTCGGCAATTGACTCATCGTATCGCTTCACATAACTGAGGACCCGGGCCAGCTCCCAACGGGCGACCCAGTCCGGGATATCCTCTCCGGGTTTCACCTGCTCCGGATTGGCCCCCTGTGATTCGGGGGGTGAAGTGCCTTGAGTGATGAGTGGAATGGGGAATTTTGGCGTAGCTTCCTCTGAAAAGGCAGGGGGTGTCCCCAACAGACAGAGCCATGACAGCAATACGCATGCAAACAGAAGACATCGGACTTTTGAGCTTTTCATTTTTCTTCTCCCAGGGCTTTTCTGTATTGAACAATGGCCTCATCAAAACGATCGGACCAGGACAAAACCCTTGCTAAAAGGATACGGACGGATCTGTCTTCGGGTTCCTTTTGAAGGAACTTCTGATAGAGGGTGATGGCATTTTTAAATCGGCCGAAGGCCACGTAGATATTGGCCAGTTCCTTCAAGACCGGCAGTTTATGCGGGGTCTGATTGAGGATGTTCTCGAAGATCGTTGCGGCTTCTGCAAATTGACCGGTGGCGACATAGGAGGTCCCCAGGTGGTTCAGGAGCCTCGGTGTTTCAAACCCGTTTTTGAGCAGTCGGGTGTAGCAGGGGATGGCCTCTGCATAGGCCTTTTTGGAAAAGTAGACCTCCGCCTTACGAAACAGGACCCAATCGGGCTTCAATAGATGGTAGGCCAGCGTGGTGAGAAGGGCAGTGGCGATCAGGCTTGCTGCCAGGGCAGAGCGTTTCATGAAGAGGCCTTTTCCGTGATGGGAGAATCACTATTACAAACCAAACGCTGATCCTAACTGCCGTTTGAGGTCTCCGGGCCATTCGGAAATTACCGGATATATATATAAGAAACCGCCTGATCCGGTCAAGAAAAAAGCCGATGGACAGCCGGGTGGGCAGATCATACTGTCCTGATGCCGGTCATTGTTTGGGGGTGGCAGGAAAAAGGGTGTATACTGAATACAAGATGATGGGGTGTGATTCGGACCAGAATCAGACGGGACCATGAAGCCTTAAAGCGAAGGGGATAGAGGATGCCGGCCGCGACTTTCCGTTTTTATGAAGAGCTGAATGATTTTCTGCCGCCGGAACGCCGTAGGCGGGAGTTTAAAGGGGTGTTCAAAGGGAGACAATCTGTAAAGGACATGATTGAGGCCATCGGCGTGCCGCACACGGAAGTGGATCTTATTTTAGTGAACGGGATATCGGTGGATTTCGGATATATGGTGCAGGATAAGGACCGGGTCAGTGTATATCCGGTGTTTGAATCCCTTGATATCCGGGACGCGACCCGTCTAAGGGATCTGCCCCTCAGGCAAACCCGGTTCATTGCAGATGTCAACATCGGCGATATCGTGAAATATATGCGGGCCCTGGGGCTGGACGTCTATTGTGATCCAAGGTTGTCCCCGGCCGATATCGTCCGGATATCCAGAGAAGAGAATAGGACGATCCTGACCAAGAGCAGAAAGCTCCTCAAATTCAGAGACGTCACCCGGGGGATATTCCTGCGACCCGGAACCCCTGTCGAGCAGATCAGGAGGATCATGGATTTGCTGTCGCTGCGTGGGGTGATTGTACCTTTTTCAAGGTGTCTTCGGTGCAACAGCCCCCTCGCCAGGGTCACCAAGGAGAGCGTATGTGACAGGATCCCCCCAAAGGCCAGGGCCTGTCACGAGGACTATTCATATTGCAGCGGGTGTGACAGGATCTACTGGCAAGGGACTCATTTTGCCAGGATCAAGAAGAAGGTGGATGAGATTCTTGTCGAATGAAAGACCCCGGGCGAGCCCTTATTTTTCCCTTGAGACCGGATCTCAAAACTGGTAGTTTCTATACAAGATGTGGCGACGGCGACATGACGGGATTGGCATCGGACGGTATCCAGGCTCCATCGGGTCGGTCGTGGTATGTCAAGACCCGACAACCTTATAATTCACAGGAGGCACGGATGAAAGTCAAGGTCGTTGAAAAGGTAAAATTTGCCGTTGGAAAGTGGAAAGAGGCCGGCCCGCTGATGAAACGCTTTAAGGAAGTGGGAGAGAAGAACGGTTACCCTCCATTCAAGATGTATGTGTATATCAGCGGCGGGGATGCAGTGCAGACCCTCACATTTGAAAGCGACTGGGACAGCCTTGCCCGCATGGAGACATTGATGGACAGGATGATCGCTGATCCGGAAATGATGCAGATGATGCAGGAGTGGGCAGGGGCCGTGGAAAGCCATGAGGTTTCCATATTAAAGGAGGTCTCCCCGGAAGAACTTGGCATGATGTAAGGCAACGGCCAAGATCCAACTCGATCCGGGCCCGGTCTTTTTTTTTGGCCGGGCTTTGTTGTGTGTGAAAATCGAGACGCCTTCAACATACATGAATCGCGCGAATGCCATACCTGCGTTTTCAATGGAGGGAAATGGTTGAATAGGTTACCGCTGATAGGGATTACCACGGGCGATCCTGCAGGAATCGGTCCGGAGATCATTGCCATGACCCTGGTGGACAAGACCATCTATGAATGCTGTCGGCCCGTGGTCCTGGGGGATCCCGGGGTCTTCCTGTCCGCCCTTTCGCGCTGTTCCCTCGGGGGTGTACGAGGATTGTCGGTGAACGTGATCCCGACACCGGATCAGGCCGGGGGAAGGCCCGGGGTGGTGGATCTGATGGCCGTTTCCCAATTGGAGGATGGGGCGTTCCTGCCCGGCAGACCGTCGGCGGCCGGGGGCCGGGCCATGGTGGCCTACATCATCCGGGCGGTGGAAATGGCCCTGCGGGGTGATATCGCCGGTATGGTTACCTGCCCCATCAGCAAGGCGTTGATGCAGGAGGCCGGATATGCCTTTGAGGGGCACACCCAACTGATCGCCCACCTGACGGACACATCCGATGTTGTCATGATGCTGGCCGGAGATCGGCTTCGGGTAACCCTTGTGACCATCCACTGCGCCGTCAGGGACGTGCCGCAGCTTCTGACCCGGGACGGGGTCCTCAAGACGATTCGAATTACCGAAAGGGCCCTGAGACGGGATTTCGGGCTGCGGAGTCCCCGCCTGGCCGTAGCTGCCCTCAATCCCCACGGGGGCGAGGCCGGGCTGTTCGGGGATGAGGAGACCACCATCATTGCTCCCGCTGTAGAGGAGGCCCAAAAAGAGGGCCTTCAGGTGGAAGGGCCATTTCCCGCCGATACCCTGTTTCACAAGGCGGTATCCGGCGCATACGACGCAGTGGTGGCCATGTACCACGATCAGGGGCTCATCCCCCTCAAGCTCCTCCATTTCTCCGATGCGGTGAATGTGACCCTGGGTCTTCCCATCATCCGAACATCGGTGGACCACGGCACGGCCTATGATATCGCCGGGACCGGAAAGGCCGATCCTTCCAGCCTCAAGGCCGCCATCCGAACGGCGGTGCTGATGGCCGAAAACCGGGAGCGCAACCGCGCACCCGATGACCTCTGCGATCTTAATAAACCCGATAAACTCAGAAATCCGGTGTCCCAATAAATTCGATGCCCCTGAAACCTTGCATATCACCGATCACCGATAACGGATAACTCATGACCAATACCCTATGACCGACACCATTAAAATCAGAGGGGCCAGACAGCACAACCTCAAGGATATCTCCCTCGATATCCCGAGGAACCGGTTTGTGGTGATTACCGGTTTGTCCGGTTCAGGCAAGTCCTCTCTGGCCTTTGACACCATCTATGCAGAGGGCCAGCGGCGGTATGTGGAGTCGCTCTCCGCCTATGCCAGACAGTTCCTGGAGCAGATGGACAAACCGGATGTGGACTCCATCGAAGGGCTGTCCCCGGCCATTGCCATTGACCAGCGGAGCGCCAGCCGAAATCCCCGTTCCACCGTGGGGACGGTCACTGAAATATACGACTACCTTCGGATCCTTTTTGCACGGGTCGGGCAGCCATACTGCCCCGAATGCGGTCTGGAAATCCGCTCCCAGACCACCCAGGAGATCGTCGACCAGATCATGGCCCTGGAAGAGGGGAGCAGGGTCCAGATCCTGGCGCCCCTGATCGAGGGACGGAAGGGCGCCTATCAGAAGCTTTTCCAGGGACTCCGGAAGGATGGGTTCACCCGGGTCATGATAGACGGAGATGTCAGGCCGTTAGACGAGGAGATCACCCTTGAAAAGAACAAGAAGCATGAGATCCGGGTGGTGGTGGACAGGCTCGTCATTAAACCGGATATTCGGAGACGTCTGACCGACTCGCTGGAGCTTACCCTCTCCCTTTCAGGTGGAAAGGCTGCTGTGGACGTTGTCGGCGGCAGGATCCTTTTCTTCAACCAGAGGGCCGTCTGTCCCAAATGCGGTCTCAGCATTCCTGATCTGACCCCCCAGATGTTTTCCTTCAACAATCCCCAGGGGGCCTGCGAGGCGTGTAGCGGCCTGGGGACCAAGCGATATTTCGATCCGGAGCTCATCGTCCCGAATCCCGACCTTTCTCTGAGAGAGGGGGCTATTGCACCATGGGCGAACCGGCATTCGGTGCATTTCCAGCAGATGCTCGACTCCCTGTGCCAGCATTATGGGATCCGTATTCATACCCCTTTCAGAGACCTCCCCAAGGCGATTCAGAATGTTTTTTTCCATGGATCCGGATCAGAGGAGATCCAGTTCTATTTTGAAAGGGAAAACCGGAGGTATTCATATAAACGTCCTTTTGAGGGGATTATCCCCAATCTGGACCGGCGGTATCATGAGACAGATTCGTACCCGGTGAGGTACGAGATCGAGAACTATATGAGTATCCGACCCTGTCCTGTCTGTCAGGGGGCGAGACTGCAGCCGGTCAGCCTGGCGGTCAGGGTGGGAGGAAAGGGCATCCACGAGGTGACCGGCCTTTCCATTGAAGGGGCATATGGGTTTTTCGAGGTCCTGAAGCTGAATCCCAAGGAGGAGCTGATCGCCCGCAGGGTGCTCAAGGAGATTCGGGACCGGATCGGTTTTTTGTTGAGCGTGGGACTCGATTACCTCACCCTCGATCGTTCATCCGGCACCCTGTCAGGGGGGGAGGATCAACGGATCAGGCTCGCCACTCAGATCAGTTCGAGGCTTGCCGGGGTACTCTATGTGCTGGACGAACCGAGCATCGGTCTTCACCAGAGAGATAACTTGAGACTTTTGCAGAACCTGAGACGTCTCCAGGAATTGGGGAACACGGTCTTGGTGGTGGAACATGACGCAGAGACGATTCTGTCGGCGGACCATGTCATCGACATGGGTCCCGGCGCGGGAATGAAGGGGGGCGAGGTGGTCTTTGACGGTCCCCCTGGTGCATTAATGTCTCACAAGGAATCTCTGACCGGCGCCTATCTGTCCGGCAGGCAATCCATCCCTATTCCCGCGAAGCGGCGGCGGGGCAACGGAAATGCGATAGTCATAGATGGTGCACGGGAGAACAACCTGAAAGATGTGGTTGCTGCCATCCCGCTGGGGACCTTTACCTGTGTCACAGGGGTATCGGGTTCCGGGAAGAGCAGCCTTATCAACGGGGTCCTCTATCCGGCCCTCAGTCAGCGGCTGTACCGTTCAAAGGAAAGGGTGGGGCCTGTCAGGGCGATCAGGGGGATGGAACACCTCGACAAGGTCATCAATATCGACCAGAGTCCCATCGGGAGGACCCCCCGTTCAAACCCTGCCACCTATACGGGGGCATTTACCCATATTCGGGAACTCTTTTCCATGCTCCCCGAATCGAAGGCCCGGGGGTACAAGCCCGGTCGATTCAGTTTTAACGTCAAGGGGGGGAGATGTGAGGCGTGCAGGGGCGATGGGATCATCAAGATCGAAATGCATTTTCTCCCGGATGTCTATGTCACCTGTGAGGCGTGCAAGGGGCTTCGGTATAACCGGGATACCCTGGAGATCGCCTACAAGGGATATCATATCGCCAAGATCCTGGATATGACGGTCAACCAGGCCTTTGCCTTTTTCGAGAATGTTCCGAGCATACGGAACAAGCTCAAGACCCTCGTGGAAGTGGGATTGGGCTATATTCGATTGGGGCAGCAGGCCACGACCCTCTCCGGAGGGGAGGCCCAGCGGATCAAGCTTTCAAAGGAGTTGAGCAAGCGCAATACCGGAAGGACGTTGTATCTCCTTGACGAACCCACAACAGGTCTCCATTTCGCCGATATTCAGAAGCTGCTGGAGGTGCTCAATTACCTGGTGGAGATGAAAAACACGGTTGTGGTGATCGAGCATAACCTGGATGTTATCAAAACGGCCGATCATATCATTGATCTCGGCCCGGAGGGGGGTGAAAAAGGGGGCACCATTGTAGGGGCGGGATCCCCGGAGGAGGTGGCGATGATCAAGGGGTCCTATACCGGACAGTTCTTGAAAGATATCCTCAAAAAATAAGCTGGAGCCGAATAGGCGAAAGCAGCTGTCTCACAAAAGGCCACGGGAATGTGCCCGGTGTTGATGAAACCTTACCCCACTTTTTTCTTAAAGAGCGTTTCCAGATGGTAAACAAGATTCTCGAGCTTGACGGAGAGGTCGACATTTTCAACGATGCAGCACTCGGGCGTTCTCACCTGGATGGCGGAAAAATTAAGAATCCCTTTAATATCCGCTTTAAGGAGAAGTTCCGCTGCCCGTTGCGCCTCACGGGCGGGGGTGGTAATGATGCCTAAGTCAATACCCAGTGCCCGGACCTGTTCCGGTATGTTGCCCGCCGGCTGGATAGTCAGGCCACAGGGGAGACTTTTGCCTGCTTTTCTGGGGTCTAGATCAAAGGCCGCGGCAAACCGGTAGCCTCTTTTCCTGAAGTTGTCGTCTTCAACCAGGCTTATCCCTAGGTTCCCCATGCCAACGATACAAAGGGACCATTTTCTGTCTGTTCCCAATATCCGTTTGATTTCCCTCAACAGGTCATGGGCTTCATAACCCACTCCGCGGACGCCGAATTCACCGAAGTAGGCCAGGTCCTTTCTGACTTGGGCAGGATTGACCCCGCACAGCTCGGCGAGCTTATCTGATGAAACGATCAACATATCGCCCTTCACAAAGGCCTCGAGAGGTCTTGAATAAAGGGCGAGTCTCTCAATCGTGGGATTGGGTATTTTGGATTCCTTTGTCATCGGTTTATCTAAGACAACGCCCTTAAACTGAGTATAGATGAAGGCTTTGAATATGAATCCCGTCTGTATGGCTGGGATAATTCGATATGGACAAGGACATTATTGCGAAGCGCCTCTTTTGTGAAATAATGCACATGAGTTGCGTTAAAAAGAGGACCTCCATGAGGCCCTCTTTTTTGGTTTGAAGGTTTGTTAAGCGCCGAAGGATTTTACGATGAGTTCGTGCATGCCACCCAGGTCCGGGATCTTGAATACAAGAATAAAACAGATAACCAGGGCATAAATACAGAGGGACTCGATCAGTGCCAGACCGATAATCATGGTCGTCATGATCTTTCCTCCTGCTTCCGGATTCCTGGCTGTTCCCTGCAGGGCGGCGTTAATGGCATTGCCCATGCCGAGACCGGTACCCAGAGAAGCCATTCCGATGCCGATTCCGCAGGCAATGGCGATTCCGAAATATACCCATAACCCTGCGGCCTTGGCTGCAGCGTCTTCCTGGCCAAAGGCCAATGAGGCTATCCCGAGGAGAAACACCGGTGTCAAAACGCCAACTAAAGTTCTCTTAGACATGTGGACCTCCTTTCCCAAAAATTATGTTTGTGGCCTTCTTCCGAAGATTAAAAAACGAAACGAAATTTGGGGATTACGAATTGGACGGAATTCCTTGATTTCCAATTACCCAATTACCCAATTCCTTAATTCCTGAATCCCTGAATTCGCCTAATGTGCATGCTCCATTGCGCCGACAAAATACATGATGGACAGAAGCATAAAGACAAGCGCCTGGATAAAGCACACCAATATCCCGAGGAAAAGGATCGGCAGGGGCGCAAGATAGAGACCTGCCAGCCCGAACAGGATTGCAAGCACCATCTCTTTGCCGAAGATGTTCCCGAAGAGTCGAACGCTCAGGGACATGATCCTGGCAAAATGACCTATTAATTCAATGGGGAACATCAAAGGGGCCAACCACCATACAGGGCCCAAAAAGTGCTTGATATATTTGGCACCGTGGAACTTGATCCCGATGATATGGGTGAGCACGAAAGTGCAAAGCGCCATGGCCAGCGTGGTATTCAGATTGGCTGTGGGTGAAAAGCAGCCTGGCACGAGGCCGATGAGATTTGAGACGAAAATAAAGAGAAAGAGGGTGGCGACAAAGGGGAAAAAGAATCTCCCTTCAGGCCCGGTGATATCCACCATGAACTTTTCAAGACCGTCAATTACAACCTCAAAAAAATTCTGTCTGCCTTCAGGGACGAGCTTGATTTTTTTCGCAAGGAAAAGGGCACTCACGATCAGAATGAGCATCACCAACCATGTATAGGTGACATGTGTATACGCAGCAGCATGCGCAACTCCCATGGCCGATAAGATGGCATCAATGAAGAAAATTGGATGATCCATAGTCCTATATTGCCTCCCGCGATGATGTTTTCCAGACCGAACGGATTCCAAATCCAACGATGCTGAATATGACGACCGACAGCCCGATGGTCAAACCTAGAGGATGTACCCACCCTTTGGTGATCACCATATAAATAATAAGGCCCATAAAGGCAAGCCTTAAATATGACTTTGCAATGAGACCCAGCTTTCTTCCCTGGAATGCCCCCAGATCGGAGAAGGCATAGCGAATGGTATGCTGCAGCACGCTGAAGTTGGCAATGACCATAAGACCCCCTATGATCACCCCCAGGGTAAATGAGGCGCTCATAAAGACAGAACTCAGCGATCCTACGATCAAGAGGATGATCCAGTTGTTGGTTCGGATGTGCTTAATCAGCGGTTCTCTGTCCCTCATAGGTCCTTTGCCTTTTTGTACAGGATATAAAGGTTCCTGAACGCCGCGGCGATGCCGAATCCTAAAAAAAGGAAAAATAACCACGGCTTTGTCCCCAGCCACTTATCCAAATAATAGCCGAACAACGCCCCCAAGGCGATGGAAAAGGCCATGGTCATGCCGACCGTGCTGATATACCCCAGGTCCTTGAAGGTTTTTTTCAAGTCTTTATCCATTCGGGTCACCTCCAGGGACCGTGAGCACGGCGAACCAGATACGAGCCGTTCGTATCACAGGTTTTCCGGCAAAGTCAACAGGTTTTTGTCGGCTCAGCGCAAGATTTGCCTGAAGGCGTTTTCGGCGGCATTCAGTGTCTTGTCTATCATCTCTTCAGTGTGGGCCGCGGATACAAAGCAGGCTTCAAAGGGTGACGGCGCCAGGTAGATGCCCTGCTCGCGCATGGCCCTGTAATATCGTTTAAACCGTCCTGCATCGCTCGCGCTCGCCGTCCTGAAATCCGAAACCGGTGTATCTGTAAAAAAGAGGGAGCCCATCGAGCCGATCCGATTGACCGTCACCGGGACCCCTTCATTCACCGCCAGGGTTTCAAGCCCTGAGAACAGGGCATTCCCCATTTTTTCAAGCCGTTGATAGAGACCCTCCTGCCTGAGAAGGGTGAGCGCGGCAATTCCCGCGGCCATGGCCAACGGGTTTCCTGACAGGGTGCCGGCCTGATAGATATCCCCCTCAGGGGCCATATTGAGCATAATCTCCTGTTTGCCCCCGTATGCCCCCACAGGGAGGCCGCCCCCGATGATCTTGCCCAGGCAGGTGAGATCGGGGAGTACGCCATACAGTTCCTGCGCGCCTCCCGGGGCGACCCTGAAGCCGCTGATGACCTCGTCAAATATGAGAAGGGCGCCGGAGCCCTCTGTGATGTCCCTGAGCCTCTGCAGAAAGGCCTTATCCGGGATGACCACGCCCATGTTGCCGGGGACAGGCTCGGCAATGATGCAGGCGATGTCGGAACCGTACCGGTCAAAAGCCATGTTGAGGGCCTGAATGTCATTAAAGGGGAGGGAGAGGGTATGCCTGACCAGGTCTTCCGGGACGCCCGGGCTGCCGGGAATCCCGAGGGTAGCCACGCCCGACCCTGCGGATACCAGGAGACTGTCTGCGTGTCCGTGATAACAGCCGTCGAATTTGACGATCATCTTTTTCCCCGTGACCCCCCTGGCAAGACGAATGGCGCTCATGGCGGCCTCGGTTCCGGAATTGACCATCCGGACCATCTCGATGGAGGGGACCATCTGGACAATGGCCTCCGCCATGATCACCTCCAACTCCGTGGGCGCACCATAGCTGGTCCCCAGGCCGAGTCTTTCCTGAATGGCAGCCACCACCTCGGGATGGGCATGTCCCAGGATCATGGGCCCCCATGATCCGACATAGTCGATATACTCATTTCCGTCCACATCCCGGATGATCGCCCCTTTGGCCTCGGCAATAAAGAGGGGATCCATGTCCACTGATTTACCGGCCCTCACCGGGCTGTTGACCCCTCCGGGAATGGTTTTCCGGGCCCTTTCAAAGAGGGCTTCAGATTCATTGGTCATGACTTTTCTCCGAAAAATACGCCATACTGGTTTTCTTGAACTCCTTTTCACTGAAAAGGAGGAGATAGTCGCTCATTCCCGCAGACTGCGACAGCCTTTCCGCAATCCGGCGGCATGCTTCCCGGTTCCTGCCGTGAACCATGGTATAGAGAGTGTAAGGCCAATCTTTTTGAGGCGCCCTGTGATAACAATGGGATACCTCTCGGGACCGGGAAAAAAGGGTTCCTATTTCGTCTATCCTTTCATCAGGCGCCAACCAGGCGATCATGGCATTGGAGTTGAAGCCCGCTTCCTGATGACGGAGGGTCGCCCCGAATCGCCGGATAATGCCCTCCTTTTTGAGGTCCCTTATTCTTTTCAAAAAGGCCTTTTCCGTCATCCCGATCTTTTCCGCCAATACGGCAAAGGGTTTGGCATGCAGGGGGAGATCGCCCTGAATGACGCTGATGATCTTTTTATCTGTTTGATCTATCATGATGCGGGTTACTTGTTGCTGGATGCCGGTATTCCCAAATTTGGAGTTTCGGGTTTAAAACGCACACTCCCCTCCTTGCGCCTTGCGCCCGATGCCTATGGCCCCCTTGCGTCTCACGTATTTGTGGAGATATCGAATAGGGCCTGGCTTGTCAAGCGCGATATTTCGAGTTTGCCATATCATTTCGCTTGAAATGATCTTGTTTGTCATGTATGAAAGTTGTAGTCAATGTATCGGACCCCCGGTTTTTATAGTTTCATGAACCGGTTAAGAAATGAAGGATTTTTAAAATATTATGATGCTTGCCTTACAAAACATCGTGGAAAGGCGGATCAAGGAGGCTCAGGAGAGGGGGGACTTTGATAACCTCCCCGGCCATGGCCAGCCCATTCACCTGGAAGATGACAGCCATATTCCCGAAGACCTCCGCCTGGTGTATAAGATCCTGAAAAATGCGGACTGCATCCCTCCGGAACTTCAGCTCCAAAAAGAGATCAGGCAGATGGAGGATATACTGGAGGGCATCCCGGATGAGAAGGAAAAATACCGCCAGATCAAGAAAATCAACTACAAGATCATGCAGCTTAATGTGATGAGAAATCGATCCCCCCTTCTGGAGGAGACGGAGATCTATTACAAAAAGGTGCTTGACAAGTTTGCAGGGAAATGATCTTAACTGCTCTCTGAGTGCGGGGAGAACCAGCCTATGGATATGAAAAGGGATTACTACGAGGATATTCAGCTTCTGGACAGCAGGGTCCTTTGGTTCTGGTTCCTCATGCTGATTGCTTCCCTTATTACCTTTCCCTTTGTGGCCCGAAACTATCATATCTACATGGCCAACTATATGGCCATCAACGTCATTGTCACCGTAGGATTGAACATCCTTGTGGGATATACGGGTCAGATATCCCTCGGCCATGCCGGATTCTTTGCCATAGGGGCCTATGGTACGGTCCTCTTGATGACGAACCTCCATTTCCCTTTCCTGCTGGCCCTGATCTCGAGCGGCCTTATTGCGGCATTCTTCGGCTTTATTCTGGGATTGCCGGCCCTGCGACTGGAAGGGCCATATCTGGCCATTGCCACCCTGGGCTTTGGGATGGCCATTACCCAGGTGATCGGGCGGTGGCAGGTGTTTGGCGGACGTATGGGGCTCGAGGCCCCCAAACTCTCATTCGGGCCTTATGTGATGGGGACCGACAGACAACTCTATTTCGTGATCGTCTCCGTCGCTTTTTTACTGATCCTGGCGGCCCGGAACCTGATGAAAACAAGGGTCGGGCGGGCGTTTATCGCTATTCGGGACAGCGACATCGCGGCGGAAACCATGGGAGTCAACCTGACCCTTTATAAAACGCTGGCCTTTGCGGTGAGTGCATTTTACACCGGCGTTGCCGGGGGGCTCATGGCATTCCTCCTCGGATTTATCAGCCCCAACTCCTTTAACTTCATTCTCTCCATCTATTTTCTGGCGTTTGTCATTGTCGGGGGACTCGGGTCTATTTTCGGCTCTATCATGGGAGGGGTGGTCATGACCTGGCTCCTCCTGGTCCTGGACAAGGTCCAGGAACTTCCGTACTTAGGAACGGCCCTGATATCTTTTTCAGAGCGATGGATGAACCTTTCCGGGCTTCCCAATATCGCCAGCATTATTTTCGGTCTCATTATTATTCTGCTGGTGGTTTTTGAACCGCTGGGGCTGTATGGCTTCTGGATACGGACCAAGATCTACTGGAAGACCTGGCCGTTTTAGAATCTTGTTTGCAATCCCGCCCTGCGGGACAATTTGCGGAGAAGTTTTGTTGAACCGCCAAGGCGCGAAGGACGCGAAGAAGGCTTGATGGGTCTTTTCTGATCCTGGAAGAAAGATTCAGGATCAGAACAGACCAAGCCCTGCCGGGTGGTAGATCGTTATTCGATCATCGCCTTTAGACAAAAAAATCTCTGTGTCTTGGTGGCTTTGTGTGAGTCCCGCATGGGTGGGATTGGTTTCGGGTATCCGCTTTAGGCATGTTGCTCACTTTTTTCCGTCTCAGGGGTTGTCATCATGTTTTTACAACTCATCATCAGCGGTCTTGCTTTTGGGAGTCTGTACGCCCTGATCGCCCTCGCCATGGTGATTATCTACAAGACCTCGGAAGTGCCCAATTTCGGTCAGGGTGAAATGGCCATGATTTCGACCTTTGTGGCCCATACCCTGCTTGTTACCCATGGGTATTCCTTTGTCGTTTCTTTTGCGGGCGCCCTTGCTTTTGCTGCGGCCCTGGGGATGTTTCTGGAGTTTGTTTTTCTGCGACGGGCCAAAGATCCCAATATCCTCAGCCTGATTCTGATCACGTTGGGGTTCGAAATGGTGTTGTATGGCCTGGCAAGCTGGAAATGGGGTGCGGAACAGATGAATTTTCCATTTCCGGTCTCGGATTTCGACATCGTCAATATAGGCCCCGCAGTGGTCAGTTATCTCAATATCGCGACCCTTTTGATCACCCTGTTTCTGATGTTTATCCTCTTTCTCTTTTTTAAATATACCAAGGTCGGCATTGCCATGAAGGCCACCCAGCAGAATGCCATGGCCGCGCGGATTAACGGCATAAGGACCAATCGCATCCTGGCCCTGACCTGGGCCTTGAGTTCCATGATCGGGGCCGTGGCCGGCATGATGCTGGCGCCTATTGCGACCCTGGATCCCAATCTAATGCTTGAACCGCTTTTGAAAGGTTTTGCCGCCGCTGTGTTGGGCGGAATGACCACGCTGGTCGGGGCCGCCCTGGGAGGATACATCCTCGGGGTTCTCGAAAACCTCTTCGGCGGATATGTCTCTCTGGAATTCAAGTCCGTGGTTGCCTTTCTGGTTATTGTGCTGGTGCTCTGCTTCAAGCCCAGCGGACTCTTTGCCAGGCACTATGTGAGAAAGGTGTAAAGAAGAATTAAGGATGAGAAATGGGCGGGGAAGATCAGCCAAGACCAAGGGGCCCGGAAAAAAATGAATCCAGGAACGCCATTCAGGGCGAGAAGATCCCGAAGACCGATGGCAATTGACCAATGACCGGTGACAATATGACGGATCACAACTTCTTTTCAGTGGAAAGTCTCAATATCAGCTTTGGCGGACTCAGGGCGGTAGACCAGGTCAATTTCGGGGTGGCGAAGGGCACTATCTTCTCCATTATCGGCCCCAACGGGGCGGGCAAGACCACGATTTTCAACTGCATCAGCGGCCTTTATAAACCGGATTCCGGGAGTATTACCTTCAAGGGGGAAGACATCACCGGCCTCAAACCCCACCAGATCGCCAGGAAGGGAATCGCCAGGACCTTTCAGAATATCGAGCTGTTTTCACGAATGACCACCATGGAAAACCTTATGCTGGGCCGGCATATCCATATGAAGACCAATGTCTGGACCGGTGCCACCTTCTTCAGGAAGGGCTCCAGCGCCGCCCGGGAGGAAATCGCGCACCGGGAAAGGGTTGAGCAGATCATTGATCTTCTTGACCTCCAGTCCGCCAGAAACCAGTTTGTGGGAGGCCTCCCTTACGGCACGCAGAAGCTGATTGAACTGGGGAGGGCCCTGGCCCTGGAACCCCAGCTCCTCCTCTTGGATGAGCCTTCGGCAGGCATGAATTCCGAAGAAAAGCAGGACCTGATATTCTGGGTCAAGGATATTCAGGATGAGTTGGACGTCACGATCCTCTTGATCGAGCACGACATGAAGATGGTGATGGATATATCGGACCGGATTCTGGCCATCAACTTCGGCAAACCGATTATCGAGGGGATCCCTGAAGAGGTGCAGCAGCATCCCGAGGTCCTAAAGGCCTACCTGGGGGAGGATGAAGCTATTGAGCACATTGCTTGAGATAAAAAATATTGAGACGTTTTACCGCTTGATCTATGCACTCAGGGGAGTCTCCCTTTCGGTGGAAGAAGGCACCATTACCGCCATCTTAGGGAATAACGGGGCCGGAAAATCGACCATTTTAAAGACCGTGATGGGGCTGTTGGATGATCAGCCGGATAAAGGGACCATCGAATTCATGGGGAAACGGATCGACGGCAAAGATCCGGAGGTGATTGTCCGCGCGGGGTTGTCGTACGTCCCTGAAGGGAGGGAAGTCTTTGACGAACTGAGCGTGAGGGAAAACCTCCTCATGGGGGCCTATATCCGGCGGGACCGGACAGGCATCAAGAAGGATTTTGAACTGATATACGGCTATTTCCCCGTTCTCAGGGAAAGAGAGGCTCAGTGGGCAGGAACCCTGTCTGGCGGCGAACAGCAGATGCTGGCGATCGGCCGGGCCCTCATGAACCGGCCGAAACTCCTCTTTCTGGATGAGCCGTCTTTAGGTCTGTCTCCTCTCCTGGTCAAGGAGATCTTCAGGATCATCCGGACCATCAACCAGAAGGGGGTGTCCATCCTGCTGGTGGAACAGAATGCGCGAATGGCCCTGACCATTTCCCATGTGGGTCTTATTCTGGAAAGCGGCCGGTTTGTCATGAAAGGCAAGTCCAGGGAACTCATGGAAGACAAGGATGTGCAGGAGTTTTACATGGGCATGCGGTCAGAGGAATCGGCAAAGGGATTTCAGCGTTGGAAGCGTAAAAAACGGTGGAGATAGGAAATATTCAATTTTTGGGAATTCAGGAATTGAGGGATTGGAACTCAGTGGCTTCGCCCCAATTGGAATGTTGGAATGATGGAATCACGCCCAGGCGTGAGAATTATGGGTTTAGCGGAATGGAGACAATTAGAAAAAATGATTTTCTGCTTCTCATGCCCATCATTCCATTATTCCACGATTCCATCATTCCAGGTCAACAGCACAGCCAACTGCCGGCGAAAGATATATGATTACATCAACTTATAGGAATTCGGAGACGTTGGTTAGTCCTGGCAGCAGTGTTTGCCCCTCCGAATGTCCCGGTTTTTTTGCGAGACCATCAATATCCACTCATCAATTCTCACTATTCAATTTACAAAGGGGCTGATCAATGACCCTTGAAACAGTACCCAGCATCTTCAAAAAGACCGCAGAGAAATATGGCGACCGAACGGCCATGCGGAAAAAGGAATATGGCCTCTGGCAGGATATCTCCTGGACGGAATATTTCAACCGGGCCAAGTACGTGGGGGCGGCGCTTATCTCCATGGGACTTAAGAAAGGGGAGTGCGTCTCCATCATCGGCGACAACTGCCCTGAGTGGGTCATCATCGACCTCGGCGTTCAGTGCGCGGGCGGCGTGGCCGTAGGGGTCTATTCCACCAATGCATGGCCCCAGGTGGAATATGTCATCTCCGACTCTGAATCGAAATTCTTCTTTGTCGAAAACGAAGAGCAGCTGGATAAGTGGCTCAACTTCAGGGACAATGCACCGAATCTTCAGAAGGTCATTGTGTGGGATTTGGAAGGGTTGAGACATTTTGAAGATCCGATGGTCATGACCTTTGAGGACATCCTGGAACTGGGTCGCCAGGTGGTGGAAAAACAACCGGAGCTGATCGAAAAAAGGATGGACGAGGTGACGCCGGAGGATCTGTCTGTGCTCATCTATACCTCCGGGACCACCGGCCCGCCCAAGGGGGCCATGCTGACCCATCGAAACGTCATGTGGATGGGAAAGACCATCTCCAAAGACAACCCGGTATACGATACCGATGAGGTCATGTCCTTTCTCCCCCTATGTCACATCTTCGAGCGGCTCTTTTCGGTCTTTGCCCAGATTACCCATGGGTATACGGTCAATTTCATCGAGAGTCTGGACACGGTGACAGACAACATGACCGAGATATCGCCCACCGTCGGATATGCGGTGCCGCGTATCTGGGAAAAATATCTTTCCGCCGTCTATATCAAGATGTCCGACGCCACGTGGTTCAAGAAAGTCGTCTTCGGCCTGGCCCTCAAGATCGGAAAGACCCGAGCCACCCTCAAGATGAACTTCAAGCCCGTACCTGCTTATTTGGAGGCGCTCTACCACCTCGCCCATCTCGCGGTTTTTCGAAAACTCAAAGAGAGACTGGGGTTCGACCGGCTAAGGGTCGCCTACTCCGGGGCGGCGCCCATCTCGCCTGATGTGCTCCACTTTTTCCAGTCCATCGGCGTTAACCTGATCGAGGGGTATGGCCAGACAGAAGGCACGGGGGTGACGTGCGTTTCCAGGGTGGGGAAGGTCAAGTTCGGAACGGTGGGTCCCCCCATTACCGGTACAGAGGTGAAGATCGCCGAGGACGGGGAGATCCTGGTGAAATCTCCCAGCGTTTTCAAAGGATATTACAGAAACCCGGAAAGTACGGCAGAGACCCTGAAGGATGGGTGGCTTTACTCGGGAGACGTGGGAGAGTTTGACGAGGACGGATACCTCAAGATTACGGATCGAAAGAAGGACATCATCGTGACGGCGGGGGGCAAGAACATCACCCCGCAGTATATTGAAAATAAGTTGAAGTTCAGCCCGTATATCAATGATGCGGTGGTCATCGGCGATCGAAGGAAGTTCCTGAGCAGCCTCATCATGATCGATGAGGATAATGTGGTCAAGTATGCCCAGGATAACAAAATCCAGTTTTCCACCTATAAAGACCTGACCCAGAGCCCGGAAATCATCAAGCTGATTCAAAAAGAGGTGGATCAGGTGAATGAAACCCTGGCAAGGGTGGAACAGGTCAAGAAATTCACCATCCTCCCCAAGAAGCTTTATGAAGAGGACGGCGAGGTGACGCCTACCATGAAGGTCAAACGGAAATATGTAAATGAGGCATTCGGCGACCTGATCGAAGCAATGTATAAGAGAAAGCAGGCATGAATTGAGGGATTGGGAATTGAGGAATTCAGGAATTGTTTTGGCTGGTTGGAATTGAAAGCAATGCCCGAAATCCGAAGGTTTCAATTTGCTGCGAAACCATCAATACTAAAGATTGAAGAATGTCGAATAAATATTAACGGATCACAAACTTAAAAAGGGAGGCGTAACATGAGACGATGGAACTGGCTGATGGTGTTGGGTGTTGCAATGTGCATGTCCCTGATGATTGTCCCCTCTGCGTTGGCCGAAAGGGGCGTGACCGATACGGAGATCCGCATCGGTCAGTACGGCCCGCAGACGGGTCCGGCAGCGCTCTGGGGAGCTGTGGCCCGAGGGACTGGATGCTTTTTTGACATGATCAATGCCGAGGGAGGGATCCACGGGCGCAAAATCAAATATTTCCTGAGAGACGATGGGTATATGCCCCCGAAGACAAAGGCCATTGTAAAAGAGCTGGTGGAAGACAAAGAGATCTTCGGCCTGGCCTCCGGCGTGGGCACGGCGCCCGGTATGGCCGTCAAGAAATACCTGGAAAACAAAAAGGTCCCCTGGGTGGGACCTGCCACCGGTTCCAGCCACTGGGCGTATCCGCCCACCAAATACCTCTGGGCCGATTATCCCCTCTATTTTGATGAAGCGGCCATCCTGGTCAGATACGCTGTTGAGACCCTGGGGAAAAAGAAGATTGCCTTTTTTTATCAGAATGACGACTACGGCAAGGAGGGGCTGGCCGGTGCTGAAGAAGAGCTGGAAAAGTTCGGCATGAAACTGGTGGCGGCAGTATCCGTAGAGCCCCTGGATACGGATCTCAGCTCCCATTGCATGAAGCTGAAGGCCGCGGAACCGGATGTGGTTATCAACTGGCTCCTCCCCAAGCATGGGGCCATCATACTGGGTACGGCGGCAAAATTGGGTTTCAAACCGCAGTGGATGACCACGAGTACCCTTAGCGATATTCCGATTATGTATAAGATCAGCAAGGGCCTATTCAAGGATGTCATCTTCGTGACCTTTGCCGAGCTCCCCGGTTCCCAGAACCCCCTGATGCTGAAATACGAGGCGGCCCAGAAGAAGTTCGCCCCCAATGACCGATGGGGGATCTTTTTCTATGCGGGATTTTATTTTGTGGAACCGATGGTGGAGGGGTTGAAAAGGGCCGGCAGGGACCTCACCGTGGAAAAATTTGTAAAGGCCATGGACAGCATCAAAGACTTCAAGGGGATCGGCCCCAAGATCAGTTTCAGCGCGGAAAACAGGCAGGGAAGCCGGTCTGTGTTTCTTGCCAAGTGCCTCGAAGGGGGAAAGATTGAAAAGATATCCGATTGGATGACCTCTGATATCGACGTTCAAAAGGTGTTGAAGCGAGTGGGCAGATAAACGGTTGGATGGCTGATGGCGCTCATTGATTGACCTTTTACCATGGAAATGCCGCTTCGGCTCCGTGAATAGAACCCGATATGTTTCAGAACGCGGAATTCGGAGCGCGGAACGCGAAAGGTAGGGCCCATAAGGGCATGATCTTCGGAATTCAGGCGTCAGCCTTTTATAACGCGTTGAGACGCCCACTCACGTTTATTCTCGGGGGCGACGAAGGATTCGTCACAGACGGTTAACGAAAGGATAGGGAGGTGTTGGAAGATGAATGGGACGATAAGATGGTTATCAAATAGCGGATATTTTAAGGGGGGCTTGCTTTGCCTCCTCCTGGTCTTTCTGTTGGCGGGCTGTGCCACCACGCCCGCATCGTTCGACCCGAACATGAAGGGTCCCCAGCTGATCGTAGACCCTGCAAGCGTGGGTCTGAACGTATCCACGGTGACAGGCACGCCGATCATGTTCAAGGGCAAGGGGTTTCAGCCCGGTGATTCGGTCTTTATCGAAGTGTTAGGGGTTAAAAAGGACGGCAAGGATATCAAGGTTCCGATTGCCGACGCAGAGGTGGGACCCAACGGCGAATTTGCCGCCCCCGTGAGCATGTTGGCCAAGGCAACCGAGTTGCTGCGGGCCGCACTCGGTTCCAATGAAAAGATGGAAACCACCATCATTATCAGCCAGCCGACCATTGCCCCGGGCGTTTATACGGTTAAGGCCGTGAGCATGGATTCGGACAAGACGGCCGAATGCAAATGGACCCTGGAACCTCCGTCTTTTTGGGGCAACTTCAAGGATTGGATCGGAGAGAAGCAGGGAAAGATCGTCAAGAAATAGATTTCTCAAGCGCAGAAAAAAGCCCCTTCGAAACCGAAGGGGCTTTTTTTATTTCATCATGATCCCGGATCCCCCCGGGCCCGGGTTTCTGACCGCCGTTAGAAACAATGGATTTCCCCTCGGGCATGGGGTCTTTCATCAAGGAGTGGAAACAATCGCGCCTTCATCCCCCGGTATCCCATTTCCATAAGCGGCTTCAGGTTGACGATGTCCGCGCGGTTATAACGGATCAGGGTGTCAAGGGCCGCATTATCCCCCCACTGGTAGGCCTGCCAGAGCCGCACCGCCTCAAATCCGTCCATGCCGTCGATCCCGGCTTCCCTGGCTATGCCCAGGTCTTTTTCGATCTTCTTGAGACCGCCGGCATATCCCAGCTTTTTCAGAAGGAATCTGAGGTCGATGTGGCCCTCGGGAAGGGTGATCCCGGGGAACCGGGCGCGAATGATGGGGAGATCAAAGCAGGCGCCGTTGAAGGTGATGACAAGATCATAGGCGGCGATGGCCACTTCAAACTCGTCCAGATTGATTCCGCTGACAAAGGTCTGGACGTCGGTGCCGTCATAGATCCCGATGACCGTGATTTCATCCATATCCTGATAGCCGCCGTTCGTCTCAATGTCCAGATAAACCGCCCTCCCTTTGAACGTGTGAAATAACCGCCACATTTCCCCCGCACAAAGCCGTTTGCTGAAAAATGCGATATCCTGGCTATGTGCCAGAGATGCCTCCAGCTCCCTGCTGATAAATCCATCCCGCTTCGGGGAGATGATGGCGCCCTGATGGTCGAGAAATCCCTGCCATGTGAGAATCCCCCGTTGCCAGAGCATCTGTTCTGTCCTGGGACCGATACCCGGTATATGTATGAATGTGTGTTCGAGCATGAAGGGAAATCGGCTTCTTATGGCGCTTTTAATGTGAAGGTCAGGACATGCGTGTCATCGGTGGCGTAGGTGTCCCCTTTGACCACGTGGCTCCCGAGGGTCACCCGTTTGCCCAAAAGGCCCATGTCGGCCTGCTCGGGGGCCATATCCACCAGATTTCCCAAGGCCCAGGGGCCTTCATCCAGTTCGGCCATGGCCACAATGTAAGGCGGTTTCCTCCCCTCCGGGGCGACCCGTATGACGGTGAACGTCCGAATAGCGCCTTTGCCGCTCAACTCAGTGGGGGTCAGATCGGTACTGCCGCATTCCCTGCAGACCGCGGCGGGCGGGAATATGACGGAATCACAGGCATTGCATTTGAGGCCCAAAAACTTCCCTTGTTCCAGACCCTGCTGATAGTGATTAAACGTAAGTTTATATTCCATTCATTGACTCCTAACCCGGATAAACCGGAACCAAAGTAGGCATCACACGGAGACACAGAGACACGGAGATGATATTGAAAAATGCGTCTGTTTTTCCCAAAACCGCAAGCCCTAATTCACACCATTTGTGAGGATGATGTTGCATACGGTGCCGAGATCGCCGCCCAGGGTATCCACCAGGCCGATGCGGGCGCCTTCCACCTGTCTGGGGCCGCTTTCTCCGCGCAGTTGCTCCACGATCTCGGTGAGCTGTGCCGCGCCGGTGGCGCCGATGGGATGACCTTTTGCCTTGAGCCCTCCCGAAGGATTTACCACGACCCTGGAGCCGTTCAGGGTGGTTTCCCCTTTGGTGGCCGCGTCATAGGCCTTTCCGAACCCATAGACCCCGAAGCTCTCCAGGGCCAGGATCTCGGCAATGGTAAAGCAGTCGTGCAGTTCAATGACATCCAGATCGTCTGGCCCGATGCCTGCCTCTTTGTAGGCCTGGGCAATGGAGGCCTCCCGCGCCAGAACCCGGGTGAGATCCTTTTGGACATAGAGGGGGCCGCAGGATGCCTGCCCCATGCCCGCGATATAGACCGGATCCTTGATCAGGTCTTTGGCTTTGGCGGCATCGGCCACGATTACCGCAGCAGCGCCGTCGGAGAAGGGACAGCAGTCAAAAAGCTGGAGGGGGTCGGCCACCATCATCCCGCCCAGGACCGTGTCGATGTCGATCTTTTTCTGGAAGTGGGCCTTGGGGTTCATGGATCCGTGGGAATGATTCTTGACCGCCACGCCGGCCATGTGCCGCTTCAGGTCTTTGAGAGGGATGTTGTATTTATGGGCATAAAGGTGGGTCGCCATGGCAAAGACGCCGGGAAAGGTAATGCCGGCGGCCGACTCATGCTGGGCCTGGGAGGCCATGGCAAAGGTCCGGGTGGCGAGGGAGGTCCCCATCTTGGTGGCCCTTTCCGTGCCGCCTGCGATCACCACGTCGTAAACCCCGGCCCCCACCAGGAGTGCTGCATGGCGGGTGGCCACGGTCGCAGTGGCGCACGCGGATTCGAAGCGGGTGGCAGGCGCGGACACGGGGAGCCCCAACTCAGCATGGGCAAACGGGGCCATATGCAGCTGCCCCTCTTCAAAGTCCCCCAGACAGTTTCCGAAAAACAAGGCCTCCATGTCCCTGGGTTCCAGGCGGGACCGGGCGATGGCCTCCAGTCCTGCCTCGGCAAACATCTCCAGGTTGGTTTTCTCCGATACGCCGAATTTGGTCATGGCCGCACCCAGAATGGCGACTGGTCTCATGATAACCTCCGTGAAACGAATATTGGCAAGCGAATAACGAAAAATGAAGATTGTGGTACCAGGCGCAAGGCGTTAGACGCGGGACCTGCCCTGCATCAAATAGCGCCAAGCAAACGCGGAACTCGGAAGTCGGAACGTGGAGTCACCAACGGGCAAAAAGCTCGGAGCATTCCAGCACCCCAATCATCCTATTCATCCGCACATCCATTCATCCAGTATCCAGCATCAAGTATCCAGCATCAAGTATCCAGCCTCCAGCATCTACTTCGCTGCCATGCGCAGTGCGCCGTCAAGGCGGATGACCTCGCCGTTGAGCATGGGGTTTTCAACGATATGCTGAACCAGTGCTGCAAATTCTAAGGGTTCTCCCAGTCGTTTGGGGAACGGCACCATATTCCCGAGGGCCTCCTGCACATTTTCCGGAAGTCCCCTCAGCATGGGAGTGCCGAAGATCCCGGGCGCAATGGTCATAAGCCGTATCCCGTACTCGGCGAACTCACGGGCGATGGGGAGGGTCATGCCGACGATCCCGGCCTTGGACGCGCTGTAGGCGGCCTGACCGATCTGCCCGTCAAAGGCGGCTACCGAGGCCGTGTTGATCATGACCCCCTTTTCACCATCCTCGTTCCCCTGGTTCTTCACCATCTGTTCCGCCGCCAATCGGACAACATTCATGGTCCCCACCAGGTTGATCTGAATAACCTTGTTGAAATGTCCCATGTCCATCGGGCCGTCCCTGCCCAGGACCTTGGCCGGGGTCCCGACGCCTGCGCAATTAACCGCGATATGGATGGCGCCGAATGTCTCAGCAGTCTTGTGGATTGCGGCCTGAACATCCGCCTCCTTTGTGATGTCCGTCAGGCAGAAGAGGGCGCCTTCCCCCAGTTCAGAGGCAATCCGTCGCCCCCGTTCCTCTGCAAAATCGAGGATGGACACCTTGCCTCCCCATGCCATGAAATTCCTCACACAGGCCTCTCCCAGACCCGAAGCGCCTCCGGTTACCACCGCAACAGAATTTTTGATATCCATTCCTCTGTCTCCAACCCATAAAAGAAAGCTACAATGCTCATGCACGCATACGCAAAAGGCCCTGAAAGGCCTCCCCCGTGATCATCAGATATTAATAGGGTGCCTGTGCCAAGGCGTCAGAAAAGCCTGACGCCTGAAATTGGCATGTCAACATAACGCGAAGCCCTCAATTTTAGGCACTTTAGCTCACTTTAGACACTTTAGGCACTTCTTTTTAGGACAGCCACCGCTTCCGTCGCCTGTAATGCTTGACCTCCTTGTAGCTCTTCCGTTTTCCCACCTGGCTCAGTCCCAGATAGAATTCCTTGATGTCCTCGTTCTCCTTGAGTTTGGCGGACGGGCCGTCCAGGACAATCCTCCCATTCTCCATGACATATGCGTGGTCGGATATGGAAAGGGCGATAAACGCGTTTTGCTCCACCACCAGTATGGACGTATGCTGCTCCTCATTGATCCTTTGAATGATTTTGAAGATCTCCTTGACCAGGGCCGGACTCAATCCCAAAGAGGGCTCATCCAGGAGCATCAGCTTGGGCCTCGCCATGAGCCCTCTTCCCATAACCAGCATCTGCCGCTCGCCGCCGGAGAGATAGCCGCTGACCCGATGTTTCATCCGGGCCAGCGTGGGAAAATAATGATACACTTCTTCCATATCCGACCGAATGGCGGCCGTGTCGTTTCGGGAGTAGGCCCCGACACGGATATTCTCTTCAACGCTCAGTTGCTCAAAGAGGGGCCGGCCTTCCATGACCTGCACCATCCCCATCCGGACGATCTCTTCGGGGTCTTTGTGATCGATCCGGGTTCCTTCAAATTCAATGGACCCGTCCGTGACCTCGCCCAGTTCCGTCCTCAGGAGTCCGGACATGGCCTTGAGGGCCGTGGTCTTCCCGGCGCCGTTGGCCCCCAAAAGGGCCACCACAGCACCCGGGTCGACCGTCAGCGAGACCCCCTTAAGGACCAGAATCACATTGCTGTAGATGACCTCGATGTTGTTGAGCGTCAGCATTCCCTATTCTTTCTTCTTGGGCGGGGGGACGATTTTAAGGGTTGAGACGGCCACCGTATCGGAATCGAGCCCCGTGGCCCGGATCTTGTAGTCGCCCGGTGGGAGTGGCTTCGCCTGCTTGAAGTCAGGCTTCAGAAGCGGGGTCCATCCGACCTGAAAGAACCAGTTGAGGGTCGCCGTGGGTTGCATGGCCGCGGTAAAGGAACCTTTTTCATCTGCGTCGGCCACAGCAATGCCCACGTCTTCTCCCTTGTTGACGCCCTTGACCGCTACCCCTTCCGGGAGGATCATTTCGATGGTGATCATTTCATTGGGTGCGAATCCGCTCCCCTTGAAGGAGACAGGCTGTTTGATCAGGGCCGGGGAGAGAAAGGTCTCCGCAGGAACCACCTCAAGGGAGGCATCTGCAGCAGATGCCGTTCCCGCCCATGAGAGGGCGCCCAGGACCAGGCCCGGCAAAATCAGTGTCAGTGTGACGATTTTCAGTGCTTTCATCATGAGCCTCCTTTTTTATTATTTGAAACTGTGAAGGCCGACGGCATTGGGAGCTTCCCGCCAATCCGTAATCGGCACGATCTTGCCGGCCTTGACCTGGTAGATCTTGACCACTTTGCTCCCTAACCGGGATTTGGGACTGTAGGCGCAGGGCCCCTGGATGCCATTCTTTTCCATTCCGGTCAGTTTTTGGTAGGCCTTGTACATGTCGTCGGCCTCGAGTTTGTCGTATCCTGCCGCCTTCAGGGCCTTTTCCAGGCCCGCCACATAGGTCATGCCCCAGGACATCCCCATCCCATACACTTCATTGAACTTGTCCATTGAGCCCCTGTATTTTTTCCATTGATCCGTGACAAAAGCATTGTTCCTGGCGTCCTCCCCCCGCTGGAAGAATGAGGTGATCACCGTCCCTTCCAGGGCCTCGGCATGAACCCCTATGCCCAGTGCGGTCGGTCCCCAGTAATCGGTGGTAAACTGGATGGTCTTTGTCAGGCCCAGGCCGAACCCGTCCCGGATGACATTGGTGGGCGTGGGATCGACCCCTCCGGTGTGGATGTAGTTGGCGCCCGCATTGGCCAGCCGGGTCAGATAGACATCATGTTTGAGGGTGCCGGGGGGGAAGAACTCGGGCGGAAGCAACTTGATGCCGATTTGTTCCGCATATTCTTTGCCGCCTCTGAGGTGCTCCCGTCCAAAGGGGTTGTCCCAGCTGATGTATCCTACCACAGGGGGGCCTGACTTCCCCTTTTTCTTCCAGTCGTCCAGTATCCAGTCCAGGGTGGCGGCAAAGGCGTCCTGATAGGCGGGTCCCCAGAGGAATGTCCGGCCGATATGGGCCTGAAACTCCCCGTCTCCCGGGACTAACTGGGCCCTCTTGTCCCGTTCGATAAGTCGGGCCACGGCCTTGCCGATGCCGGTGCTGATGGAGTTGACCATGAGGAGCCGGGGGGTCCTCCGGTACCGTTTATAGGCAGACACGGCCCGTGCCACATCGTATCGGGTGTCGATGCCGATGAACTTGATGGTCACCCCGTCAACCCCGCCCTTGGCGTTGACCTCTTTGATAAAATCCTCGAGTCCCATATCAGCCGGGACATTCAGTCCGGCAATCGGACCTGTGTAATCGGCCAGGCTCAGGTAGGCGACCTCCTTTGCAGACGCAAACCCTGTCAGGCCGGCTACACCCAGGCTGATAATCAGGACCACTGTGAGAAACATTCCCAATCGTTTTCCCATGACATCCTCCTTTCGTATCTGGTTGCTGGTTACTGGTTACTCGTTGCCCGTTAATGGTTTCCGTTCGAAGCGAAGCGCAGATCTCTCAAAGAGACCCCCGCGCGCTTACCGACAAGGCGCCAGCTTCTCCGCAGGGTGCAGAGAAGTTACCGCCGAATATTCTAAAGCGGATAACTGCAACCAAAACGGCTGGTGTTGTCCCGTCATTCCGGCATGCCCTTAGCCGGAATCCAGGCCCCCGTATTTCTGGATTCCGGCTGGAATCGTGCCGGAATGACGGAAGGCTAAGCGTGCAGTGGAAGGATGGCCATATTCTCTTGTTTTTCATCACAGAACACCAGTACTAATGCGCGAAGGGGTAGAGCCGGTAGGACGACTTAAAGATCTCCCAGCGATGGGCCAGACCCCTCGGTTCAAAGACCAGAAACACCGCCATGGCAAGGCCGAAGGCAATCAGACCAAGGGACGCGGCCGGCGACGACCCCAGCCAGGGAACTGCCTTGGCTAATGCAGGAGACGCAAACATGACCAGCTCGTTGAGGATCCTGATAAAAAGGACCCCGAAAAACACCCCCGGGACGCTTCCCATGCCGCCGATGATCAGCATGCCCACATATTCCAGGGCATGGAGGAGAGTGAACTGCTCGGTATTGACCACCGTGATGAGATGGGCCCACAAAGACCCGGCCACCCCCGCATAAAAGCAGGAGATGAAGAAGGCCAGCAGCTTGTAATAATAGAGATTCACCCCCATGACCTCACCGGCCAGGTCGTTGTCCCGTATGGCCACGAATGCCCTTCCCACCTTGGACCGCATGAGGTTCCTGGCCCCATAGGTCATGATGATCATGACGGTCACGATAATGTAGAACATCCGTTCATCCGTATCGAATTCAAAACCGCAGATGCTGGGGGGCATCGGATAGAGGCCCTTAAAGGACCCGGTGATCTGCATATGGAGGATCAGCCAGATGACCACAAAGTGGATGGCAATGGTGGCCATGGCCAGATACATCCCCTTGATCCGAAGGGACGGGGCCCCGCCGATGATGCCGACGGCCCCGGCCATGATGCCTGACAGGGGGAGGGCCACCCAGAAGGGGACGCCGTATCGGATGGTGAGGATCGAGGACGTATAGGCCCCCACCGCCATAAAGGCCGCCTGGCCGAAGGATATCTGGCCGCAGAAGCCGCTGACGATCTGAAGCCCCAGCACCACAATAATGCTGATGGAGAGGAGATTGATAAAACTGACCAAATAATAGGATCCGAACAGGGGGAACAGGTAGAGGGTCAGGAGGGCCGAAAGGAGGATGGCCCAGTGCTGCCAGGTTCGGATGATAGCCATGTCGAGGGCATAGCTTTTGTCAAATACGCCGCAGGGCCTCATGGGTTATATCCTTTCAATCTTCACAAGTCCGAACAGGCCATAGGGCCTGATCAGCAATACCAGAAGGAGCACCGCATATCCCGCCACATCCTTGATGCCGCCCCCCACCAGGGGGTCCAGGTAGGCGGCGCCCACGTTTTCCACCACGCCCAGGAGGAGCCCCACGACCAGGGCCCCGGCCAGGGAATCGAGGCCCCCGCAGATGGCCACGATCAGCCCGTTGATCCCGATATAGGGGAGCATATAATAGATGTCCATCACATTGGCCGTGGCGATCCCGGCGATGGCCGCAACGATCCCCGAAAGGATCCAGATATAGGAGAAGATATTCTTGACCACGATCCCCGTGCTCTGGGCGAGCCGATGATCCTCTGCCGTGGCCCGCATTCCCAACCCCAGCTTGGTATACTTGAAGATTAAGGACAGGAGCCCGAAGAGGAGGAGGGCCACGCAGAAACCGATCAACTGGTTGATGGGGATGGAGAGGCCGGACAGGGCCAGATTTCCGCCGGGAAGAAAGTGGGGAAGTGTCCGGGTCTCACCCTTGAGGTAGAGGACAAAGACCCCCTCCAGGGCGATGAAGATGGCAAAGGTCATGAGGAACGCCGCAAGGAGGGGCTGCCCGATGAGGGGCCTCAGGGCGACCCGTTCGATGGCAAGTCCCAGAAGGGCGGTCAGGATGAAGGCGGGGATGAGTCCCACCCAGAAGGGGAGACCGAACCCGCTCAAAAAAAGCCAGAAGAAAAGGGCGCCGAATGCCACCAGCTGGCCGTGGGCCAGGCTCACCACGTGGGTCGATTTGTACACCAGGACGATGCCCGCGGCCACCAGGGCGTAGAGGCTCCCTGTCATGAGGCCGGTGACGGTCTGCTGAATAAATTCAATCATGAGTCAACCTTCTACCTTGGTCACCTGGATGGCGGTGTGCATCGTACCCTTGCGGCCGTCCCGGTAGGTGACGGTGGCCTCTATCTCATAGGCCGCTTCATCCCCGTAGAGTGCCTTGATGAGGTCTTTGTACCTCTCTTCCACAAATGTCCTTCTCATCTTCCTCGTTCGGGTGAGTTCATCCTCATCCGCATCAAATTCCTTGTGCAGATTTACGAACCGCCTGACACGGGTCCAGCCGGGCAGCGTGGCGTTGACCTTTTCGATCTCTTTCTTAGTCAGGTCGATCACCTCTTTCTTCTGGGAGAGGTCGGTAAAGGTGGTATAGGCGATATGGTTCGCCTCGGCGAATCGCCCCACGTTGTCCAGGTCGATATTGATCAGAACGGTCACATACTCCTTGTCCGGGCCCCCGATAATCAGGGCGTCCTTGATATAGGGGCTGAACCTGAGTCTCACCTCGGTGTACTGGGGCGAAAATTTCTTTCCTCCCGCAAGCTCTTTCAGGTCGTCCATCCGGTCGATGACGATCAGGTGACCGTCTTCGTTCAGATGGCCGAAATCACCGGTGCGGAACCAGCCGTCCTGCATCATTTTTTCCGTGGCCTCAGGGTTTTTGTAGTAGCCGGAATAGGGATATTTGTTCTTAATAAGAATCTCTCCGTCATCCGACAACTTCACCTTGACCCAGGGGACCGGCGGACCGGATGTTTCCGGCCGGATGTCCCCTTTTCTCGGCATGCTCATGACCCCCTGTTCGGTGCTCCCATAGAAGAGACGGATATCGATGCCGAGGGCCTTGAAATACCGGATGATGTCCGGGCTCACCGCTGCACCGGCCGAATAGACCGTTTTCACGTTGGAAAGGCCGATCCGGTCCCTGAGCTGCCGGAAGACCGCCTGATAGGCCAGGAAATAGAGGATCCGCCAATGGAGTCCCGGCCCTTTTTGGCTCCCCTTCATCCCCGCCATTCGGAGCCCCACCGGGAGGGCCAGGCGGTAGATGAGTCGTCTCAAATAGGTCGAGTCGATCATCCTGGCCTGGACCATCCGGTTCAGGTTCTCCCACAACCGGGCGCCGAAGAAGAGGATATCCGGTCCGATTTCCCGGATATTTTCCTGGACGGTTTCCGGTTCTTCCGGGAAATTGACCACCATGGGGGCCAGGATGGCCCCGGCGATCCCGATCCCCTGCTCTGTGATCCAGGCGGGGGGGATAAAAGAGAGATACTCGTATCCCTTGTCATACCATCCGTCCAGCCGGGCCCATTCCCTTACGGATTCCACCAGCCATCTCTGGCTCAGCATACCCCCTTTGGGGAGGCCGGTGGTCCCGGAGGTGTAGCAGAATGCGGCGATCTCGTCCCCATGGCCCTGATCCACCATCCGGTCAAAGAGGTCTGGCTCCTTGACGTCATACTGTTTTCCCAGTTCCACGACCTCATCAAACGAGAGAAGAATGGGGTCGGTGTAGGACCAAAGGCCCTTGGGGTCCCAGTAGATGACTTTTTTTATGTTGGGAACGTCCTTCTTGATCTCCAGAAACTTGTCCACCTGTTCCTGGTCGTGCACCACGGCAAAGACGGAATCCGAATGGGCCGCATAGAATTTCACTTCCTCGGGGAGGCAGTCCGTGAAGATGCCGACAGCCGCACCGCCGGCCGACTGGACCGCCAATTCGGCCCAGAACCATTCCGGCTTATTCTCCCCCAGGATCGATACCTTATCCCCACGCTCCAGGCCGAGATGGACCAGACCCATGCAGAAGTGCTTGACCGTGAGAAAATAGTCTTTCCAGGTGAACTCCTTCCAGATGCCCCGGTCCTTTTCCCGCATGGCCACCCTGCGGTCGCCGTATTTACGTGCGTTCTCCCTCAGGGCTTTGGGCAGTGTATCCACGGTCATCGGAGATGGCGCCTCACTCTGTTTCAATCTATTCTTCCCCCAGATAGGCGCGGATAACCCGCTCATCGTCCTTGACCTCCTGGGGCCGGCCCTCCGCCAGTTTGCGGCCGAAGTCCAGTACCACGATGCGGTGGCAGATATCCATGACCACATCCATATCGTGTTCAATCAGGACGATGGGGAGTTTTTTGAGTTCATAGACATCCAGGACAAACCGGGCCATGTCTTCCTTTTCCTCCACGTTCATCCCGGCCATCGGTTCATCCAAGAGGAGGATAGAGGGATCCATGCAGAGGGCCCTGGCCAGATCCACCTTTTTTCGTTGTCCATAGGGGAGTGACCCGACCGTCTTTTTTCGGATAGATTCCATTTCAAGCAGATCGATGACCTCCTCCACCCGCTCCCGGTGGGAGATCTCTTCCCTCCGGGTGGGACCGAAAAACAGGCACCCCAAGAGGGCACCGTGGCGCATGTGGATGTGCCGGGCCGACATGAGATTGTCCAGGGCCGTGAGCCCGGAGAAGAGTTCGATATTCTGAAAGGTCCGCGCAATGCCCAAAGATGCTATCCGGTGGGGTTTGAGGCGGGTCAGGTCCTTGCCGAGATAGAGGATCTCTCCCTCGTACGGATGGTAGAACCCGTTGATGCAGTTCAAAAAACAGGTCTTACCGGCCCCGTTGGGACCGATGATGGCCAGGATTTCTCCGGCCCGGACGTCAACGGATACATCGCTTAAGGCCTGCAATCCCCCGAATTTGAGGGAGAGGCGCCGGATGCGAATGACCGGTTCGGACTTTTTTTGCAGGTGGCTCATGAGACAGCCTGTCAGCCGGTGTTATGGGTTCATAATTCCTTTTCTGAAAATATCGAGGGCGATGTCCAGGGTTGACTTCAGGTAATTCTTCTCAGGATTGATCATTCGCTTGCTCTCTTCCCACAGGACCGCACCCGTAAAGATGATCCACACGATATCTGCCAGGGCGATGGAGGGATAGCCTGCAAGGCGACCCGCAGCCTTGCCCTGGTCAAATATCCTGGACAGGCTCTGGAGACTTTTGCCGGCCAATGCATTGAGCTGGGAAAGCCGCTCGGGCGGCAGGTTTTCGAGGCCATCGCTGGCCTGGAGATGAAAGAGATTGATCAGGATAAGCGGGTCGAAATCGTAGACATCGGAAAGGAGATCTTTCAGGACCGCGATCTTTTCCTCTGCATCGATGTCCGGTTCAAGGGAAAGGCCTTCGAGTCTGCCGGAGAGGTATTCTAAGAGTTGAAGGTTCAGGGATACATAGATGTCGTCTTTATTCTTGAAATAGAGATAGAGGGCCGCAGGACTCAGCTCGGCCTCTTTGGCGATATCTTCAACCGTCGCCACGCTGAATCCCCTGGTGTGAAAGACCCGTTTGGCGGCATCCAGGATCTGCTCGCGGCGCACCCGCTGCTGCGTTTCCTTTTCGCGCTTTTTTCTTTCCGCAATGCCCAAGGACGCCACTCCCTGCCTTAAATATTGTTCAGCTATCTGAGTCAGATTCATATAACTGAATATTTTTTATTCAGTCAAGGAAAAAGATCCGGATCCTCGATTTTCTTTTCATATCCCTCTCAGAGGGGATGAAGCAGATATTGGTACACGCCTTGTGGATATTTTTGGTTGTGAGAAAGAATAAGGGGAAAGGCCCTCGAGAACCTATGGGGATTCGCTGCGATGGCTTTTAAAAAAGGACGCCAGCATCCGGCGGTATTTGTCTGATAAGTCCGATTCAATAAATAGTCGGACATGTTCACAACCTTCTACAGACCAGAGATATTTAGGTGACTTGGCCCGTTCGAAAAGCTGTTCAGCATGATCAAAGGGGACGGCAGTATCCGAGATGCAGTGAATGATCAGCAGGGGAATGGGCGATACCTGGTCGACGAGGTCAATGGGACTGTAAGCATCACTGACCCCTATAAAGGTGACCGGTCGGATCGGCCAGGTAAGGCAGGAGGCCCGGCCGATAACTTTTTGGCTCTCATGCATCATCATATAGCGGGCTTCCGCTCTGAAGGAGGTAAACGCGCCTTCTACGGCCACGGCTCGAATCCCGGAGAAGTCGTTTTGGGCCACGGCTGCAATAGCGAAAACAGCGCCGAGGCTCTGACTGTAGAGGAAGACATTGCGGCGATCAATGTCGGGTCTGGCCAGAACATATTGGATGGCGGCTACAGAATCGTTATAGATGCCGGATCGATGCGGAGTGCCCTCAGAATCCCCGAATCCCCGATAGTCAAAGGTAAAGGCATTGAATCCGTGCCGTGGAAACCAGTGGATGTGTCTTAGATAGTAGGTTCGATTCGCAAAATCGCCGTAAAAATAGATGATGGTCCCGGCCGGGGTCCCTGTCGCCGGGATGAACCATCCATGCAACCGGGTGTTGTCCGGGCTCTCAAATGAGACCTCTTCATAGGGCAAGCCATAAGCGGCCGGGGTTTCGTAAACAGTATCATTGGGGTAATAAAAACTACTGTTAAAACACCCCGATATCCACGGCAGCATGGACAGGGCTATCCAAAGCCATAGTGTCGCCCGGAAGGTGGCATGCTTCACATTTCATCTCTTTTGCTATGTATTCAGCCTGCTCATATTGAGGCCAAATAAACTCCTAACACGGATGCCCGCAACCAAAACGCCTGTTTGCTGTCCCGTCATTCCGGCATGCCCTTAGCCGGAATCCACTCCGGCGCATTCCTGGATTCCGGCCAAAACCGTGCCGGAATGACGGAAGGGTTAGTGTGCAGTGGAACAACGGGTCAGGATGAGCGTGGCCCGTTGCAAATTGTGAATAGTCCGGCAAAATTCCGCCCCGCTTTAAGGCATTCCAGGGATTCCGAGATGCACATTCACCACCATTTTACATCCCCCCTTTCAGGAAAGCAAGGCGTGGTGTAGGAAATTCTCTTCACATAAAACCCACTGTGTTCTCAAAGGGTTAGATTTATCGCCCCATTCGGATTTCTTCAATTTGAAGGAAAAATCCTTCATCCTTCCCGTTACCTTCCCTCCGCAAAATAAAATTTCATTTTAATATCAATAGATTAACCCACTTGTGTCGACTTGGTATGTCCTTTGCTTGTAAGAAAGTCAGGAGCTGCCCTGTCTCGTCGAAGTGCATCAATGTGCCTCAACAGAGCTGTCTTGTCTTCATTCCGATCTTCCTTCTTCTCTTGTCTTGTAAAGGTAGAGGGGGTTCGGACTTTGAGAAAGAGGTGGGCTATGATAAAGATCCTCGTGGCAGATCGCGAAGAAGCCTTTTGTTTAATCTATAAGGATGAGCTGACTGAGGAAGGCTATGACGTGGTGAGCGTAACCAGACCGAATGCCTTAATGACGGCGGTTGAACAAGAGAACCCGGACCTGGTGGTGATGGACAGCGAAATGGAAGATCCGGATGTACAGAGGTTCTTGAAAAAGGTGCAGAAATCCAAGTATCGGGTGCCCGGCATTCTATGCACCGCCTACTCCGCCTCAACAGGGGGGTGTCAGTCGCTCGCAGACGATATGGTCATCAAAAAAGCAAATCTGGATGAGCTGAAAGGGAAGGTCAAGGGAATATTGAAAAATAGAGGGGGACGTCTATCTCCAGACGTTTCGATGGTCCCGTCGCAGATGAGATTCCAGTAAAACTTCTGGATCGGTGAGACGGTTCATTGAGTGGCGGGTGAGGCGACCGTCCTGCTGATCGCTGTCCAGGAGGCATAAAATGGAAGAAATTGTCGATTGCCTGTTCTACACGCTTTTCTGCAAAGGATTTTCAGGACCGGAGACCCTCAGGCTCGTTGAAGATGTGGTGCACATCGTTGTCAGCGACAGGGGTGAATTTACCACCGATCAGGTGAACCGAAGGTTAGAGGGAATGGGCTGGCATGAGACAAGTGTCGACCCGTTCACCTTGGAACTCATCATGGCATTCCTGTTAAACGACCAAGGGCACGAGGTCGGAAGCCCCGCGATTCACTGACCCACAGGTACACCGATTTTAGACACTCCCTCCAATTTTTGACTTCAGACGTTGCATCCAACATTGCGTTAAGATAAGGCGTTGAGGCAGGGAGAACCTCAACGCCCCTGTTTATTCCGTTCTAAGTTTCAATAACATACCGCGTCCCTGCAACATTAATGATGAACTGCTCCGGCATCTCTCTCTGGAATCCTGCGATGGCCTCAAACCCTGCGCAGTGCATCGGGACAATGTAGTCCGGGGAAACGGCCTTGATGTCGGCAATCGTTTGCTGGATCACCTCCGGTTTGGCGCCGGTCAAATGGAACCCTCCGATCACCAGATGAACCTTATCTATCCCGGAGACCTTCTGAGCATGTTTTACCGTATTAACGATCCCTGAATGGGCGCAGGAGGATAGGACCACCAAACCTTTGCCTTTGGCATTAAACATTATGGATTGCTCTCCCGCAAAGTAATCACGCTCCATCTGATCGCCTTTTTTGACCATAAGAATAGGCGAGCCCTTTTCATATTCCGTCACCCGCTCGATATCTCCTGTCAGATAGGCCCCGGGAACAATGGGCGTCGGTTCCTTTACCTCAACAATCTTGACACGATCCAGGGACTCTAACTCCGGTCGGTTCAGCTGTCCGAGATCGGCGACTCCATCCAGGGGCGTATAGACCGGCGGGAGTTTGACGAACTTGTTGTCAAAGGCATCCCCTCCCACATATAAGTGAATCCCTTTTCGAATCTTTTTGCCATTGGCTTTAAGCATGGGGATCAGGTTTGCCCAATGGTCCAAATGGCCGTGGCTTAATCCGAGGGCTTCTATCCTATTCAAGTCGATCCCCAATATCTCCATATTCTTGCTGACGCCTTCGAGATCCATGCCGTAATCGAACATGAATGCGTTGGATTTGCCATTGACGACCGTCTCAATGTGATAGGCGAGGCCGTGCTCGGCGTGGAAAGAAAATCCCTTCCAGATAGAGGCGGCACCTGGACATTTCACCTGTCTTTTAGCGATCTTGTAGTTCCACCTGAGACAATCATAGTAATTATCGGTAATGACGGTGATGACCAGCTTGTCAACCTCTGGGATGTTTACGGACGCATGTGCCACTGAAGGGCCTCCTCTTAAGATCGGCCCTGCCATCAATGTGGCGCCTGCCGCGGCGGATGCCATTAAAAACTCTCTTCTGCTGATTTCTTTCATGATACCTTCCCCTCCCCATAATGAAGTTATCACACTGCCTGAACCGATTCAGGCCCCCTGCCCGGAGTACGAATTCATCACCTCCTCTCCCAGACTTTTGATCCCTGCCTATTGGTTGGATGGATTGTCAGTTCATTGATTCAATGCCAAATTGTTGGTCAGGCTTGGGGTGCTATCTCCGTTTGCTGAAAGAGAAAGTAATCGCAGTTGTCACAAGAATGGTCGCAAAAGATCTTTTTGTGGCCTATTTCCTTTCTTAGGGTGTGACAGTTGAGGGATTTGGTCTTATAGACCATGCAATCCTCACACCTTCCATCGGAGCGGACGTGATCGCTCATCGAGTTCTTGAAAAACTCCCAGCAAAAGGTGGGAAAGGCATCCGTGGCGGTGATGTCTTTCAGATGGAATCCTGTTTCTGAGGGGTCTGGAAATGGGATGTTGTAATCATGGAGGAAGGCGGCAAGATCCTTGGGGAGGACTCGCCAATGCCCTGATGTGCCGACCCGATAGCCCTTAATCTCCCCTTTTTCCAGCCATCGCTTCACTGTCTCTCTGGAGTGGTGACAGATCCGGGCAATATCGGAAGTTGAAAAGGCCTTTTTTTTCATGATTTGTGTTTTTTGTTTTTTTTGTTTGATATATTTATATTTTGTTTTGATACTTGTCAATCATTTTTTTCTTTGCAAAAAGGCACTATTTTTCAAGAAAATTGGGCAACACGTCAGCCATGTGAAAATTGGTGGCAGGCGGTTGAGCGCTCCTTCTAAGTTGCATTAAGATTAGGACCGTGACACCCGGCGACCGCTTCAGGATTTTGCATACCGATTATCTAAAAGGGCAATAGCGAATATGGTATTGCTGGAGGTTTTGTAATTGCGGGCGTATTGGGGATATGTTAAAAGGCATCATGCCAAACGCCATGTTCAACAATCTGAAAGGGGATATCTCCGGAGGCCTTTCCGCAGCAGTGATCGCCCTTCCCCTGGCCCTTGCCTTCGGCGTATCTGCCTTTGCGTCCATCGGAACACCTGAAGCCATGGCCAGGGGGGCGACGGCCGGGCTGTACGGGGCCATCTTTACCGGAATTTTTGCGGCCCTGTTCGGCGGCACCGCATCTCAGATTACCGGCCCCACAGGCCCCATGACGGTGGTGATTACCGATTTTATCGTAGGGTTGATGAAACATCCGGCAATACTCGGGCACGCCGATCCCCTTTCCGCGATCCTGACCCTGACAGCCGTGGTTGTTTGCATGGGGGGACTGGTCCAGATATTAATGGGTCTGTCGCGCTGTGGTACCCTCATCAAATTCATTCCCTATCCTGTGATTGCGGGGTTCATGAACGGTATCGCCGTCATCATTTTTATGGGACAGATCGCGCCGATGCTGGGCATCAAATCGTTTTTCGGTCCTGAAGGAACCTTTTCTCCCACGCTCCTGGACCATAACATCGGTGTGCTTCCCATCCTGGGCATCGGCCTGGCAACCATTGCCGCAATTCTTCTCATTCCAAAAATCACTCGAAAGATCCCGGCATCCCTCGCGGGCCTGATCCTGGGAACCGGAATCTTTCTCCTGGTTGCCAAGACCATGGTGCCGGCACTGGACCAATTTGATGGAAATCCTTTCATCATCGGCGCGATTCCCACCGGATTTCCCATCCCTTTCGGGTTCGTCGCCATCTCTCTTGCCGACATTGCAGGACTCATTCTTGAACACCCGGTCACGTTTATCGGGCCCGCAATCGCCCTGGGGATACTGGGCGCCATCGATTCGCTTCTCACCTCCCTGGTGGCGGATGTCAGCACTAAAACCAAGCATCACTCCAACCGCGAATTGTTTGGCCAGGGTATCGGCAATATCGCCAGCGCCGTTTTCGGCGGCCTGCCCGGCGCCGGAGCCACGGTGAGAACGGTGGTGAACATCCAAAACAACGGCCGTACACGTCTCTCGGGAATGCTTCACGGGGTAATTCTTCTTTTTATCCTGGTGGCCCTGGGAGCCGCCGCAGGCTGGATTCCGATGAGTGTCCTGGCCGCCATACTGATGGTGACCGCCATATCCATGCTGGACACCTACAGTCTCAGCCTGATTCGGAAGAAGACGGCGTTGAAGGACCTTGTGGTGGTGGGCGTGGTCACTATTATTACCGTGGTACTGGACCTGATGATTGCCGTCGGCATCGGTTTTCTGATTGCTGCAATCCTTTTCATCCGGGAGCTGATCAACGCCAAAGTCTATCGAAAGAAGTTTCGGTGCGATCTCATCCATTCCAAAAGGATTCGGACCGAAGCGGAATCCCTTGTTCTGAAGGAACATGGGACCGAAATTCTGGTGTATGAACTGTCCGGGCATCTGTTCTTTGGAACGGCCGACAGGCTCTCCGACGATGTGGAAGCGGAGATGAAAGATACCCGGACGGTCATTTTCGACCTGAAACGGGTGGATTCCATCGACATTACGGGCGCCGAACTGATCAAGCGCATCTGTGACGACATCAGGGCAGACGGCGACACCTTCATGCTTTCCAGTCTGATCCGAGGCAGCCGCAGACGGGAGAAGATGATATTATACCTCAAAGACCTGGGGGTGATGAAAAGTGTCGGGGATGAAAACATTTTTCCGGATCTGGATCGGGCCATGGAAGCGGCTGAAAACCGGTTGATCCGGAAATTCGTTCCCCAAGCGACCGCAGACCTTGGTCCATTGGATTTCTCAGATTTTGCGCTGCTTGAAGATATGACGCCCGAAGATCTGATCAAGATCCGGGCCATTATGCAAAAGCAGGTGTACGCGGCCGGGGAAACGATATTTGAAGCAGGGGAACCAGGAGATACGGTGTACATGATCGCGTCGGGGTGTGTCAGTATCCTGGGATCATCCGGATCGGAAAAGGACACCCGGTTTACGAGCCTGGGACCGGGGCTTTATTTCGGTGAAATGGCGCTGCTGGAACGTTCCGTCCGGTCGGCCCGTGCAGTGGCGGATGAGGAGTGCGAATTATATGCGATTCAGATGGACGATATTGAGGAACTCATACGGAAAGACGTTCAGGTAGGAACCCGATTACTTCATGCCATGGCCAGAGGATTGAGCCGGCGGCTTCGGCTTGTCTCGGCCGAACTCTCGGCCATGGAATCCATTTGATCACCTGAAGGAATCTTCCGATTTTCTCCGACGAATCAAAGATTTTTTATCCGACCAGGGATGGGAGTAAGAGGTTTTTCTCGTTCCAGGGGGTCCCTAATGCCCTCCGGTGACCCAGCGCATGGCCCTTCGCCGCCCAGAAGCGGTTTTCGCATGAGACGGGGAGAGAGCCTTTTCCGGTGTAATTGCAGCGCGTGCGCCTCCTATCCCTCCATGGCCTCGATTTTTCGGCGAAGTGCGACCTTATCTTGAGAGTCCAAAGTTCTCACGTCATGCCGGACTTGATCCCCGTAAGTGCAGGATCTTCGACCGGCATCCAGAACATTTAACTTATCAAAAAGATACTGGATTCCGGCTTTCGCCGGAATGACGGCCTGGAATTTATGCATTCAATAAAATCAATACATTACGAGAACTTTGGACTGTAGAGGACCTTATCCGTAAACGCTATTTTTCTTTCCAGAGGGGGCTGCGCTTCTCCAAAAATGCGCTGATCCCTTCTTTGGCGTCATCAGTGGAGCAGAGACGGGCAAAGGCCTCGTTCATATATTCAAACGCCTTATAGTAATCCAGATCTGCCGCTGCATAAAAGGCCTTCTTGGCGATCTGAAGCCCTATGGGGCTTTTCTGGGCCAGAAGGGCGGCCCAGTCGCGGGTTTCCCTGTCCAGGTCGGCTTCGGGGATGACCCTGTTCACAAGCCCCATATTCAAGGCCTCCTGGGCGCTGATCAAATTTCCGTAGAAGAGCAGTTCGAGGGCGCGCTTTCTCCCGATGGACCGGCTCACCGGAACGACCGGCCCAATGCAGTTTAGCCCCACATTGATGGCGGTCAGACCCAATCTTGTGTTTTCACCCGCAACAGCCAGATCGGCAGCCGCCACCAGACCTGCACCGTTTGCCGTGGCAACCCCGTGCACCTGGGCGATAACCGGTTTGTTCATCCGGCTTATGGTCACCAGAGGGTTTTCCATACAGTCTATCCAGTCACGATATTCCATGGTGCTTTTCTGGGAAAAATCGCTCACGTCGATGCCGGCGCAGAAGGCCTTGCCCGCCCCTTTGACAAGCACGACCCGCACCTCCTTTTTTGAATCCAGTTCTTGAAAGGCATTACTGAGTTCCACGGCCAACGGAACATTGAAGGTATTGAGGTTTTTCGGCCGGTTGAGCGTGATCTCCGCCACAAAATCATCCCCGATTTCAACGATAATATTCTTGTACTCCATAAATAAGACTCCTCCTTTTAAGATGTTGGCGATTTTACCAAAATGGAATTCAACGCTGCGCTCATTTCTGCCATTCGATACGGCTTTTTCAACGCATTTTGAAACCCGTACCGGCGATAATTGGACATCACGGGATCATTCGAATACCCGCTTGATACAATGGCTTTAACGTCATGATCCATTTCAAAAAGGGCCTTTAGGGTTTCTTTTCCCCCCATGCCCCCTGGAACGGTTAAATCCAGGATCACGGCATCAAATGCCCGACCGGATTGTAACGCCTCTTTGTACACCCGTATCGCTTCTTCGCCGTTTTTTGCCGGCGTTGCCCTGTATCCCATCTGGTGCAGCATTTCCGCTGCCACCTCTTGAATAAATTCCTCGTCGTCCATAACCAATATCTTGCCGATGCCCGAAGTGACAACCCGTTTGGCAGCTTCGGACTCGGAGGCTATTGCATGGACGCCGGCTAAATAGATGCTGAATGTTGTTCCGGATCCAGGCTCCGAATCGACGGTGATCCTGCCCTTATGCTTATCGATTATGGCATATACCACGGTCAATCCCAGCCCGCTCCCTTTTTCTTTGGTTGTAAAATAAGGGTCAAAGACCTTTTTGATATATTGTTCCTTTATCCCTGTCCCCTGGTCTTGAATGGTCAATTTCACGTATTCGCCTTCTGCCAGCGCCAATTCATTGGCGGGAGGGAGATGGATGTTTTCTCCCCGCACATGAATCACCCCGCCTTCGGGCATGGCCTGAACGGCATTGAGGATCAGGTTATGGATAACCTGGGATATCTGGCCTTCGTCCACTTCCGAGGCAAGCAAATCCGGCTGAAAGAAAAAATCGCATCGGACATTCGACCCCCTCAAGGCAAACATGGCCGATTCCTTCATCAGATTCGCCAATCGCGTGGGTCGTCTTATGGGGTCACCCCCCTTGGAAAAGGTAAGGAGTTGCTGAGTCAAATCCCTGGCAAGCAAGGCGGCCCTTTCCATCCTTTCCAATCTGGAAAAAATTTTGTCCGCCGGGTCGATCTCATTTTTTACTAAAGAGAGATTCCCGATGATCCCGGACAGGAAATTGTTGAAATCGTGTGCGATCCCGCCTGCAAGTACCCCCAGGGATTCAAGTTTCTCGATCTTCAAAATTTCCTTTTCCATTTTTCGGTTTTTGGTGATGTCTCTGAATACCAGTACCGATCCGAGGGTACGGTTTTCAATATCCAATATGGGGGCGACGCTGTGTGCGATGATACATTCTCTGCCATCTTTGTTCATCATGACCCTATCATCGGCAAAACCGACGGACGTATGACTGTCGGTTTTGCTCTGCACGGGGGAGTTGCGCAAAGGATCGGTGCCATCGTCCACTGTCTTGAAAACCTCTTGCAGGGGTTTTCCGAGGGCTTCGGTTTCAGTATAACCGGTGAGTTTCTCAGCGACAGGGTTGATGAGGGTAATGCGCCCATTCCGGCCAGTGGTAATCACCCCGTCGCGGATGCTTTGTAACGTCACCCTGAGCCGTTCCTTCTCGGCGCTTAATGCTTCCTCGGCCCGCTTGCGCTCTGAAATATCCCGTGAAACGCCCTGGACCCCCACCGCTCGTCCCTCTCTGTCCCGGATAAAGGACATGGTTGTTTCCACCCAGGCGTAGGTCCCGTCCTTACACAATTGCTGGAATTCCATGGTCCGCGATCTATTCGCAGTGCCATCTTTCTTCCCCTCCCTGTCCAGATCCTGCTGCAGGGCCTCAGTCGCTTTTTCCAGCGATCGGGGCGCTAAGATATCTTTCATGGTCAGTCCTACGGTCTCTTCCGGAGTGAATCCGGTAATCCTCTGGACCGACGGAGTGGCATAATTAAACTCCATTGTTTCCAGACTGAGAGTCCAGATAATGTCCGTCACATTTTCCGCCAAGAGTCGGTACCTACGCTCCGAGGCCTCTAAATCAGCGGTTTTGGATTCCAGTTGTCCCTTGGATTCAATCAGTTGCTTGTTAGCGGCCTCCAGATCGGATGCGAGCGTTTTAACCTCATCGTATTTTTCCTGAATTCGCTTATTGACATCCAGAAGATCCTGCACGGCGTTACGGTAGATCCGCTGTCGGTGGAACAGCCGCTTCCAGAATGGTGCCCGGCTGCGGGAATCAAACCGGACGCGGTATAGACATCCCTTACAGCCGTAGGCGGGCGTTTCCGGCCATATCCGGGTACCGTACGTGTCGGCGGACACCTGGCATTCGATTTCTTCCACGTGCGCAATCGGCATGCCCAAGATGGTCGGTATGCCGGTTAATATACCTCGTGTATAGTCACAGTCATACCGGGTCTTCTGCGCACTATTATGATATCGGTCCTCCAGAACCACCCATGAATCAGTCAGTTCATGGATGTGGACGTCCCCGTTCAATTTCAAAATCTTATTATATTTGGGGGCCTGGGAATAGATGAGCTTTGGGCTCCCGAGCAGCCGGGCGATTCGATCCAGAATGCCGAGGGACTGAAAACGCTCGGAGGCGAGCGCCATATTATAGACCGCGTTTTCGTCGCCCAGAATATGGATCATTCGATGGTAGAGAATTTGCAGAAAAGCATGGGAAACCCAATTGTTATGGTCTAAGAGGTAGGCTTCGTCAAGTTCCAGCCCATCCAGGAGATGGCCGAGAGAACCGTTGTTGGCCTCGCGAACATACATCAGCAAGGTTCGGGTAATCCGGCAACTGATTTCTCTTGTCATTGACGGGTCCATGCGCACACCTTTCAGATACAGGCCTCATATCATACACCCAATGTATCAATTTTGCGAATTTTCCGTACACAGCCGCCACTTGCGAAGGGCTTCAAACCCTGTGAGGCCATAATAACCAGTACTGCGCGGGCTGAGATGTCCTCTGATTAGGCATTATCGCGTGATCCGCGAATGCGCACTCCGCGAGGCTGGATGGCCCTGAACCGCTGTCTTTTTGAACCACTGTGTCCTCCTGAACAAAAAATCAGCCATACGTCTGAAGAGTCATTTGCTCACGCCACGAGTTTCTTTGCGATTTCCGCCACATGCCGGCCCTGATAGCGCGCGCCCGCCAGTTCGTTGGGACTTGGCAGCCGGCTGCCGTCAGCCCCGGCGATGGTGGACGCACCGTATGGAGAACAACCGCTGATTTCCTCCATAGTCGTTTGCCCCTGAAATGAATAGGGCAATCCAACAATTATCATGCCTTGATGGAGAAGAGTAATGTGAAAACTCAGGAGGGTTGATTCCTGGCCTCCGTGCTGGGTGTTAGAACTCGTGATAACGCTTCCCACCTTTCCCACCAATGCATTGCTGGTCCACAACCGTCCCGTTGCATCAAGAAACTGGCGCATCTGACCGCACATATTGCCGAATCGGGTCGGGGTCCCAAATATTACGGCGTCAGCTTGACCTAATTCGTCCACGGTGCAGACAGGCACATCGGCCTGCTGCTTTTGAGCTTCGATCGCGCCCATCTTTTTTAACACATCTTGAGAAAGCGTCTCCGGAACTCGGCGCAGTTCAGCTTCCGAGGAACTTACCGACCGAACGCCTTCAGCGGCTGCTTGTGCGAGCTGGTAGACGTGCCCATACATCGAATAGTAAACCACTAACAATTTCATAAGATCCTCCATAACGTGTTTCCAGCCTAGCTTTGTGAATTATCGGCTCTCAATGCATTCTCATTTAGCACCTTGAATTGGACTAATGATTGGACTTGTGCACCTTTAAGATACTTGGGTATGGGCCCGCCTGCACACCTTGTCATAATTCGGGCAACGGATGCCTTTTGGCGTCGCTTATCACCTTTGCCACGCCGGGCACTTGCCTAATCACTTCGGTCACGCCGGCGACGGTTCGCATTGGGTCGATCAAACCGGTCAGTTTCACCACCCCGGGGTCAGGAATCTCGATTTCAAGCTCCTGCAAGTTGATGTTTGCCTTCCTGAGGGCCGCCTCGACCCTGTTTAAGAGCGACAGCCGCTCCATGGCTTGCTGCGCGTTCAGGCTGCATGCAGCGATGGCGGTCGTTCCGGCCAGATGAACGATCATTTCGGCGACAGCGTCAATCCCCATTTTTTCGACATTGATCACCAGATCGTACAACGAAAGGTCATCCCAGTCGATTTTAAAGTTAAAATGCAGAAATCCCTTGAGATCGGTGTCACGCTTGGCAATGAGTTTTGCGGCGGTTTGGGGCTCGATCTTTCTTTGGGAGGCAACGCGCTGGGTGCGGAATGCATCGGAAGCGCGCAGACGAACATGGAGTGCGCAGTTGAAATCTTTTAGAAAGAAAGAAGATCCATGGCCGATAATGACGCCGTCGCCGCGCCGGGCAACCTCGTATATCACGGCCGCCATCAGTTCGTCATAGATTTCGGGGCTGCGGCGAAAAAGCCGGTCCAGCAGACCCGGGGCCTTCACATCGAAGGCCTTTAAGTCCTGCGATGAAAACTCCATGTCCACCGCCACCTCTTGCAAACGTTCGTCATCGAATAAATCGATCTCAAGTCGCCGGGCGACCTCTCCGGCGACACCCGTGATACCGCATCCTATACCGGCCGTAAGGGTAATCAAAGGCATCGTCTCTCCTCCATGCAAACAGGGTTGTGATCCAGGCCGAGCACCATACCTTCCCGGCGGATGCCGTACAGGCGTCCCGGGGTTTTGGCAAAAGCGTCGTTCGGGGCGCAGCCGTGGACCTGAATAGGATCTACAGTCCCGGCGAGGACAACGGGCCGGAATAATGGAAGGATGGAGTAATGGAATCTCTTCCCGTTCCTCCACTTTTCCAACATTTCAATCGAACCTGCAATCTGCATAAATTGCTTGCCGTTTTATTTATTCAGCGAACTCAGACAGCACCAAATACCCTATCATACTTCGGAGCCATATGCTGCCAGGAATATCGCTCAACACAGTGACGGAAAGACTGTTCCCGGATCTTGCCAATCCCGTGCAGAGCCCCTGTGAGTTTCTCAACCAGCTCCTCAAATGTCTCATAAAAGAGGTCAGGGTACGTTTCATACGGAATCAGCTCCGGATAGGTCAGGCGCGTCGGCAATATGGGGTGCCCCCCGCAATATACGGCTTCAACAAGGCTTGCTCCGAAAAACTCCTGGTGCGATGTCACCGGGACGATGTCGGAACCCTGCAGCCACTGGGCATAGTGTGCAAAATCTTCGACATATCCGTAATGAACGATTTTGTCCCGCAACCTCTCGCGCGTGGTGCGAAAAATAGGGGGATGTTGGTCGAAACATTTTCCAAGAATCGCCACCCGAAAGTCCAGTCCTTGCTCATCAAGCAGGAACAAGGCCCGGAAGAACTCTTCGGGATTCTTATCATATTCCCAGCGATGATTCCAGAGAATGAGCGGGACCTGATTCATGTCTGCATCGCGCGTGTGATGCGACCCGGCATAATCAAATTTCTGCAGATCCAGTCCCAGATGGAGTACGCTGCTTTTTGTTCGGATGATGTCTGCGGTGCCTTCCTCATGAGGAGGAGGAAACTGTTTCAGAAAGCGTGGCAATTCGCGGAAAAAGACGTTGTAATGATATGCTGAGTTGAACACCACGGCATCTGCTGCCAGCGCAGAACAATAGTTGATAAATCCATAATGGTGATCGCGCTTCTGCAAAATATCTCGATCCGTAGGCGACCAGGGATAGCATATCTGATTTTCGTGAAAATAGAGGACCACAGGGATGTGGGCGGTTTTTCGGCGCGTCAAGGCCAGAAAAGTTGTCAGATCGAGCATGTCGGTAACAAGCAACAAATCCGGTGCCGCGTCGGACGCCAAGAATTTCCGTGCCAGTGTGACAGCGCCTCCATGCATGCGCCACTTCCAAAAGTGCCCGCTAAGACTCAGAATGTCAACAGTGTGTTTACTATGGCGAGCGTATCCTGTCGCCCAAGCAGCGTGAGAACCGGTAAAAAACGGTTCAATGAGTGTAATATGCATTGACGGGAAAATGCCCTCCTGTGTGGGTTTGGAGTCGCGGTTTTTTATCCTGCCTGTCACCGGCGCCCGGGAGGGGTGTAGGCCGGATCGGCCAGCTCCTGAAACCTTTCGGCAATCAGAGGGCCCTCTGTTTCGTGTTTAAAGTAGACGTATGCTTCCCGCCAGTGTTGATCCCGAATCCGGTTAATCCATGTCTTCAGGTCCGCATCACTATAACCGGGTTGTCTCAACCGCAGATAACCCCAATCTCCAAAAAGTGCGAAAGAAGTATCAAAGTCCTCTCCGGCATCGGAAATGCACAGCGCATTCCCATGATCATGGAGGAGTCTAAGCGTTTCATCATCAAACCAGGATGCATGTCTGAATTCAAAAGCAACTCGGCATTCCGCTGGGAACAGATCCATAAAATCACGCAAACGATCCGTATCTTTTTTAAAATCGGGTGGTAATTGAAACAACAGCGGACCCAGACGATCTTTGAGCGTTTTTGTAATCTCGAGCAGATGCGCCAGTGGCTGTTCCACGGATATAAGTCTCTGGACATGCGTGATCCGGCGCATGGCTTTCAGCGCGAATTTGAAATCCGCAGGAACCGCATCGGCCCAGGATTCCAAGAGAGGGATGGTCGGCATGCGATAGAAGGTATTATTGATTTCGACAGTCTTGAAATGCTCACCGTAAAAATGCAGCATCTGGCCGGCCTGAATAGAATCCGGGTAGAAGATCCCCTTCCATTCCTTATATGAATAACCGCTGGTGCCGACATAGAGGGTGATCTTGGCGTATCGCATATTTCAATGTACCGACAGGGAGGATCTGCGCCTCCGGGTCAATTCAGAGGTGCGAACCTCCGGTTTACATGTTGAAAAACGCCTTCAAGCTTCAATGGTAACCACGCTTCACACCTCCGGTGACCGTCGAGACAATGTGTGAATGGCTTCGCGCAAGGCGACCAGTTCCTCTCGGAGGGCGACAAGCTCTTTGGCTCCCGCCAGTTCGGCTTCGCTGTCAACTGCCGAATAATATACATCGTCCGGATGCTCTCGGGCGGTATGGATTATTCTGCATCCCTTTCCCGTGTTTCCAAAATTATTTCGGTGGTCATTCTTGCCACTTCACCTACGAGCGTGGAGCATGTCTCCAGCAAACCGGCCTTGATGCCGGCCTTCATTTCCTCCGGGTCATACAGATTATAAAAACGGCCCAAGAGTGATGTCTGCAAGTCGGCACATCTGCAGGTCCCATATTTGTCCACAAAACGATCATGCAGTCTTTTCGAGAGAAGATTCGCTTTTACCAACTTCATTATATTGTCGAAGTCTCCTCTGTCTCGCCCGAAAAAATAGCCGATAGCAAGGACGCCGCCGGAAAGAGCGCCGCAATGGCCGTCACCTGTCAGGCCGACGCCGTCCGCCAAACCGGTAGCCGCCTTGAAAATGTCGTCATTTCTTATCCCCAGGGCATCTAAGATTCCCGATAGGGTACATTGTGAGCATCCGCCGCAGGTCATCTCATATTGTTTGGCTATGCTAAACGCCATATCCATGATCTCATTTTTGTCTCTTTTCATTGAAACACCTTCTTCTTAAGCTGCATCTTCAGATGGTAAAGACCCAAATATGTCTCCCCCAGCCCAAAGACGGATTGTTTCCCGTCCGATGACATTCAGGGGGTTTACTTCTCCGAGCAAGAGGTTATCCCCATTTTAGCACCTTTTTCCCTGGTTTTCTGTCGCGAAAAGCAAGAAGATGATTGTGAGAGGGTGACGTCACTCGAGAGCCTCTTTGGTTGGGGTTATCCGCTTTAGATACTTTTAGAAGCTGAACAGCGACGCCGGTGCCGGATTCCCGCGGTGATTTTTGCGCGGTGTGGCTGTGAATGGGAGATCCGTCTTCTATGCGTCTGACACCTTGCACCAGCGCCGGGAAATTTCCGAGTAGATCTCAACCGCCTCAAAAAGCCTGGGAATGAAACAAAATTCATCTGTTCTATGAGCCATCTCGGCCTCGCCGGGACCCAGGATGATCGTCGGAACCGAGTTAAATGCCGGAGTCAGTACGGCTGCATCCGTGAAGTAGGGGAGGCCCTTGGGCGGAGCAGGATTATCCGAATAGCGCGATACGATTGCAGACACCTCTTGAATCCATCTGTTGTCCGGATCAGTAGCTACCGCATCAAGATCGAACAGGGAATTTATCTCGACGTCCGCTCCCAGGACCCTCTTGAGATCGCTGATGGTTTCATCTGAGGTCCTTCCAGGTACCGTACGAATATCGACCTGAATCGAAACCTGGTCGGGCACAATGTTTATCCGTGTTCCGCCGGCAATCGTCCCCACATTCAACGTAGCGGCGCCCAGAACCGGATGGGAGGGATACCCCAGGTCGGCGTCTCTTAGCTTGAGTACAGCCTCAGCCGCTGCATATATGGCATTTACCCCTTGTCCGGGCATGGAACCGTGCGCTGCAATACCTCTTGTTTTCAGTTCGAGCCACAATACCCCTTTGTGGCCGATGAAAAGTCTGTTGGAAGTCGGTTCGGCAATGATGAGACCGCCGGCTTCTCCGAGCACGTCCTTCAACGACGCCACATAGGCCGAGCCTTCACAGCCCGTTTCTTCGGACGCCGCTATCACCAGAAGGATGTCCGCCTGACGATGGGGATGTTTCGCCATTTCCAGTGCACTCACCACGCACGCAGCGATGCCCCCCTTCATATCAGAGGCCCCGCGACCATAGAGCTTGTCTCCGTCGACTTCTCCGCAAAAAGGATCCCGGGTCCATTGTGAGTCCCCCAGCGGGACTGTGTCTATATGCCCGGCATAGCAGAGCGGCAGATTTTCCCCGCCTCCCCGAAGGCGAGCAACGAGGGTGGGCCTTCCGGCACTGAACTCATAGGTCCCCACCTCGAAACCCGACCCTTCAAGGCGTTCTGCGAGAAAATCCACACATGCTTTCTCTTGTCCGGGGGGATTAATCGTGTTGAAGCGCAGCAGGTCTTGCGTCAGTAACAGGACTTCTTCGGAAACGGATGCCATTGTGTACCCTGTGGGTCAAAATCTATGTTCAGCGGGCGCGGCATGCGATCCGCTGGAAGAAACGATTATATCAGATGACTTTCAAGCTCATTCGTCCTGATAACTTGAGCAAAAGGACTGGAAAGCGCCGCCATGAACGCTGCATGCACCTGCGATGCCTCAACGGCTACCCTGCCAAACGCCATGTCCTTTGTTGCGCAAGCATCCGATATCACAAGACAGCCGAAGCCCAAATCGAAAGCGGCCCTTACTGTGGAATCGATACACATGTGGGTCATTGCACCGCAAATAACGACGTTTTCCACCTTAAGACCCTGCAGCTGTTCATTTAAAGAAGTCCCTCTGAAGGAATTTGGAAAATGTTTGCGGATTATCGCCTCCCCTTCTTGAGGGGTGACACTCTCGTGTATTTTAACACCCTCTGTCTCCGGCAGGAAAAAAGTTGCACCGGCCCTATTTGATACGTGCTGGACATGGAAGATCGGCAAATCCTCGGCACGAAACAGCTCAAGGGCATGCCGGGCATTATTGGCAGCCTTCTCCATGCCGGAAAGCGCCATTCGGCCACCGGGGAAGTAGTCATTTTGAATATCTATGATAAGTAATGCTCGATTCATTTCGTTCCTCAGCCTTAAAAGGGGTCACCAAACGGTAATGGCGCGAAAGGGAATTACCGGTTCGGATTAGTGCGGTGTCGGATCGCTATGGGTTTGCCGTATCACCGGGGCTAGGCGTCTGCCTTTTTCATCCGGGAAAAATTCTTTTCCGCAATCTCCGTCAGCCTTCGGAACTCCTCTTTGGGACTAAACTCAATGAGGACGGTGCCGGCCTCAACCGCCATGGTGTGCCCCGGGGCCATGTAATACACCTCTCCTGCCTTAACCACTTCTTCATGATCGGCATAGCGAACCGTCATTCGTCCCGTCAAGAGGTATCCCCAGTGAGGGCATTGACATCGATCATCCGGGAGCCCTCTGAGCAGCTCCGCATCGTCGAAATCCGCTAAATATGTTTCGTAACCCACGCGCATGTCACCCCACTCGGCCTGCCTCCAGACGGCTATTTCGGATGCAACCTTTGTCTCGAATTCCGAGAGCGATGCATGATTGCCTTTAGATCCGGAAATCATCTGCAAGGTCCTCCTTTCCAATTTTAGATCCCTTGTTTATAACTTCTCTGCAAGATGCGGAGGAGTTGGTGCCTCATCCGCCCGCGTGGGGTCTCTTTCCAAGAGCAACCTGCAACTGCTCATGGGAACGGCAGCATGGCTTAAACTGCCGTTCGTTACAGCCCCAAGAACAGGCTTTCATATAATGGTCATTCTTGCTGCCTTTCCATAACAGGTATAGAAAGCCCTGGGGCGGTCGCCGAGCGTTAGTACGCATATTAATGCAGCTTCTTGAAAAGAGATCCCCATGCGCGCCTGGGTTCTTGGGCTTTGCACCAGGCGTTTTTGTCTGCGGCTGTTAAGCCGTCTCAGGGGTGTCCTTTAATAATTGGTACCCGAACGGAAACCCGAAAAATCAAGAAACAGTGAACTATGAGAAGAGGTTCTGTTAATGTAAATTTTGTTCCATCAATTTTCAATTCTTGAATATTCAATAGTGCCTGAACGGGATTTTCGTTCAGGCACTGCTATACAGGTCACTCTCTCAAGAGATACCAAACCCTATTCGCTTGATCAAGTTATTTAATTACAAATGGATGTCCCAATATCCCACGCAATCGAAATACCGTCATTTCCCAACCCAGATACTCAAATGCCCCCATTTACCTGCCGTCATGACCGTCATAACCTAATACGAATGATGGGCATGAGGGATGTCTTCTCAAAGACAACGAGAGATCCCGTGCCGTCGTTCGTCTGACCCGCGCTATCGGATTTCCCAATGTTTCCAAGGCCGTGAGCAGGGGCGGCGATGTCACAGGACAGATTGACGGCCAATTGCCGATGCGGGGCCTTGACGAGCGTCCATTCGGCCCTGTGCTCACTGCTGAACCGCTTTTGGCCGAGTTTCGTCGAGCGTGATCCGCCCTAAGAAGGCCTGGCTAGGAATCCCCGCGCTTTGAACGGGAAACCATGAATCTTTGAACCCAATCTGCATAGAAAGAAAGAGAGGCAACCGAATATGGCATTTCCAGCACATTACAAGTACATCGTCATCGGTGCGGGGATCCATGGGCTCAGCACCGCCTGGCACCTGGCAAAAGAACTGAAAGGCGGGAGGTCCGGCTCCGGGAAGGATGTCCTGGTCATAGACAAGTCTGCCATCGGGGCCGGGGCATCCGGCATAGCGTGCGGCGTCATCCGAAACAACTATTTCCAACCGGCCATGCGGGAACTTATGGCCCATAGTGTGGGTCTGTGGGAGGAGGATCAAGAAGCCTATGGATACTATCCGATCGGATACATGCAGATATCCTATGAGGCCATGCACGAGGATGTGGCGCGGATTTACAGTCAGCAAAAAGCCATCGGATATCCCTCCGAGTTCGTGGAAGGGGAAAAGGACTGCATGAAGTATATGCGGGATAATGTGTTCCACGACTGGCAGGCCCAGAACATCACGTCCGTCTTACATGAAAAAAAAGGCGGCTATGCCCACAACACCCAATCTCTGTACAGGCTGGCAGACAAGGCCGAAGCGGAAGGGGTGCGGATTCTCACAGGAGTGGGGGTCACGGGTCTCAAAACAGACGGGGGTTCTGTAACCGCCGTGGAGACCGTAAAGGGGAGCATTGATTGCGAGTTCCTGATCATAGGACCGGGGCCCTGGGCCCAGACATTCTGGAATATGCTCGATCTCCCTTCCCGGATTGTTGTTCGGGATAAAGACGGCGTCATCCACGAAAATGTAAAGATGTGGACCTACTGGTGTCTTGTGGAAGGCACCCTGGGAGTCGACCCGGACTTCGGCAATGATAACCTGGGCAATCTACCCCCGGTTATCCATGTGGACACGGATGCACCCCTTTATTCCAGTGAAGACGGATCACTAATTACTGACGAACCGTGGGGAATTTATTACAAGCCGGACTGCCGTTTTGGTGGCATCCAGGGTGGTTCGGCGCCCTATGTGGTGGAAGGCGATCCGGATGTGGATCCCTATGGCATTGATTCCCCCGATTTTGTGGTGGGACCGGAATTCGTTCATATGTGGACATCTGCTCTGGCCCATTGTCAAAAACGCTACGAGGATAAGTACCGCTATTACAAGGATGAGCCCTCCGGGGGTCTGGGCTGCTTTACGCCTGACAATTTTCCTGTTTTTGATGTATTCAGGCAGAATTGTTACATGATTCTCGACTCCAATCACGGCTACAAGATGATCGGCGTGGGTCAATTGGTGGCCAAAGAGGTTCTGGGGCGGAAGCAGAGGCTGCTGGAACCTTTCCGATTTGACCGTTATGAAAAGGGCGGGTTGCATCCGGTATCCCACAGCCCGTTTCCGTGGAGTTGAGGATGGATTGCGCCCAGGACCTTCAGATCCGATGAGCCAGGCACCACCTCCACAATCCCATCCACGTCCAAGCCTCTTTCCCGAAGCGCTCTCACAAAGACAAAATCGCAGTGTTCATCGGCAGAAGGGTCAGCGTCTGAGGATTCAACTGCCGGTTGCGTTTTCTAAATGAGAATTGTTCATGGAGCTCATGGCCGGAAATGTCCGGAGGCAGGTTCCTGAAGAGGGTTTAAAAATGGAAAACAGGTAATATCTTGAAAGGTCGGCGCATAAGTGATAAAGTTTTGACCCGGAAATATAGAGAGGTTATGCAAAATGAGACAAAAGGAATATCGTTTTGAGCAGGGGCCGATACGGCCGCCCAACGAGGCGCGGAGTCTTCTTCTGCGGGTGACCCGAAACTGCCCATGGAACCAGTGTCGATTCTGCCCGGTCTATAAAGGGCGGAAATTTTCCCTCCGCACAGTGGACGAGATCAAGGCAGACATTCTGACCGTACGGGATATCGTGGATGATATCCGGGCGATTTCATGGAATCTGGGATACAGCGGAGCTGTCAATGACGCGGTGATCAATTCCATCCTTGGCAACGGCGGTCGCAGCGACGCCTATCGGAGCGTTGCCATCTGGCTCTATTACGGGACAGGCGCCTGTTTTCTCCAGGATGCGGACAACATGGTCATGAAGACCAGCGACCTGGTGGAGGTCCTCAAGTTCCTGCGACAGACACTGCCGGAGATCATACGCGTCACCACCTATTCCCGATCGCGTTCGGTGGTGCGCAAGTCGGTGGCGTCGTTGACGGAAATACGTCAGGCCGGTCTGGACAGGATCCATATCGGACTCGAAACCGCCTATGACCCGCTGCTCAAGCTGATGAAGAAGGGGGTCACGGGTGCCCAGCACATAGAGGCCGGACAGAAGGTCCTGGCAGCGGGGATGGAACTCTCGGAATATGTGATGCCCGGACTGGGGGGGCAGGAGATGTGGCGGGAGCACGCCCTGGCCACTGCAAAGGCCTTAAATCAGATCAATCCCCATTTTATCCGGCTCAGAAGCCTGCGGATCCCCAGCCGGGTTCCCTTGTACGAGAGTCTCATGGACGGGACGTTCACCATGCAGACCGACGACATGATCGCAGAGGAGATAAAGCTCTTTATCGAGACGCTGGACGGGATTACCAGCATGGTGACCAGCGACCATATCATGAACCTCCTGGAGGAGGTCTCGGGCAAGTTGCCGGAAGACAAGGAAAAGATGCTGGACGTGGTCCGGCGATATCAGGATCTTTCAGATATGGACCGGCTCATCTACCGGCTGGGAAGGCGAGGGGGGACGTACGGCTCGACCGATGACCTGAAACACGATCCCATCACCTATGGAAAGCTCAAGGGTCTGTTGCAGGATATCGAGGCCAAAGAGGGGATGACGGGGGTCGAAAAGCTGATTACCGACATGGTGGACCGGTATGTGTAGAATTAAGAATTAAGAATGAGGAATTCAGGATTTGGGGTTAACGTAATGGCGTATTATCCGATATTTCTGCAGCTTGAAGGGATGGCGGGCCTTGTGGTGGGGGGCGGGGGCGTGGCCCGGAGAAAGGTGGAGACCCTCCTGGCATTCGGGGCAAAGGTCTCTATCGTCAGCAGGGAGCTGGCTCCGGAACTCAACCGGTTGATTGAAAATGGTAAAATACAGTTTTTAGGCGAGGAGATGGAGGATCGCTTTTTCGATGATGTCTCTCTGGTGATCGCGGCCACAGATGACATGGAATTCAATCACCGGGTCAGCGAGGGGGCCCGCCGCAGGGGACTTCTGATCAATGCCGTGGACCAGCCTGCCGATTGCACCTTTATTGTCCCGTCCATTGTCCGGAAGGGAGATCTCATGATCGCCATATCCACCTCCGGGAAGAGCCCGGCCCTTTCCAAAAAGATCCGCAAAAGGCTCGAGACCCAGTTCGGGGACGAGTATGCGGACTTTCTCAACCTGATGGGCGACCTGCGCAAGAGGCTCTTGGCCAAGGGACTCCCCCAGGAGGAGAACAGCCGGATATTTCACGAGATGGTTGAGAGCAACCTTATCGAGGCCCTGGCTCAAGGGGACAGGGAGACCATCGCCGCAACCCTCAGACGGATCCTTCCGGCGGATATGGATATGGGATGCATTACGGGGAGGATTGCATAAACATATGTTATCACACAGAGCCGCGCCGAGTGAAACATGCAGATAGAGGTTTCACTGGGCAAGCAGCGCCCACAGAGAAGAAGACCACCAGATGTATGGGGTCAAAAAACTTTGTGTCTTCGCGTCCTTGTGTGAGTCCCGCCTTGGCGGGATTGATTCCGGTTTGTCCGGGTTAGGATTCCCATGATATCGCCCTGGTTCAGCCTGGCCCTTGGCCTCTACCTCCTGGCGGCAGGCGGATTTACGGTATTTATCATCAAACAGCAGAAATGGGCCTTCAGGTGTTCCTACTGGATTCTGGTGGCCGGATTTGTGTTCCATACGCTGTTTTTGGGATATGGCTACTATCAATTGGGGACGGCCCCGGTCCTGGATCTCAGGTCGGCACTCTCGTTCTTTGCATGGACTCTTGCGGGTGTTTATCTCATTGTGCAGGCCCGGTTCAAGTTGAGGGTCCTGGGGTCATTTGTCGCGCCTCTGGCGGCCTTCCTGATGATCATCTCTTCGGCCATGCCCTGGACCGCGGGACCGGTAAAGCCCCTTTTCAAGAGCATCTGGCTCACGATCCATGTGGGGACCGTGTTTATAGGGGATGCGCTCCTGGCTATCGCGTTTCTGGCAGCCGTCATGTACCTGATCCAGGAACGGCAGATCAAACAGAAGCGTCTGGGTTCCATGTACAGCCGGCTCCCTTCTCTGGCCACGCTCGACGCCATCAATTATAATTCCATCGTCTACGGGTTTCCATTCCTGACCCTCGGCATGATTACCGGATCGATTTATGCCCAGGTTGCCCTGGGGCGCTACTGGCAGTGGGACCCCAAGGAGGTGTGGTCCCTGATCTCCTGGTTGTTCTATGCGGCCCTTCTTCACCAGAGGCTTGCCGTAGGGTGGCAGGGTCGACGGGCGGCCGTTATGTCGATTGTCTGTTTCGGCGTATTGATTTTTACCTTTGTGGGGGCCAGTCTCCTGATGGGGGGATATCACAGTTTCAGCAGCATGGGGGCGCGGTGAGCACCATGCTCAAAATTATCGACATCGGGATGAATCATGAGACTGCCCCTGTTGATTTGAGAGAGTGTCTCGGTGGAGATGCGGACAACACCCGAGAGGTCTTGACCCGGATGCGCAATCTGGAGGTTGTCCGGGAAGGGCTTTTCCTCTCTACATGCAACCGGGTGGAGGCCCTGTTCGTAGTCGATGAGGCAGACGCGGCCAAGGAATCGGTTATTACACTAATGGCCGAACTGGGCGGGGTCAATATCCAGGACCTTGTGCCGTGCCTCTATGCCCTGGAAGATATGAATGCGGTCAGGCATATCTTTAATGTAGCCTCGAGCCTTGACTCTATGGTGGTGGGAGAGCCGCAGATCCTGGGCCAGATCAAAGAGGCCTATGCCCTGGCCACCAGGGAAAAGACTTCCGGAGTTATCCTCAACCGGCTGATGCACAGGGCCTTTCATGTGGCAAAACGGGTGAGATCCGAGACCGGGATCTGCGGGGCCGCGGTCTCCATCAGTTATGCGGCCGTTGAACTGGCCAAGAAGATCTTTCACGTGTTGGAGGGGAAAAAGGTCCTCCTTGTGGGGGCCGGCGAAATGGCGGAACTGGCGGCCAGACACCTCCTGACGAACGGCGTCAGTTCCCTCATCGTGGCCAACAGGACCTTTGAACGGGCGGTTGAGGTGGCAGGGAATTTCAATGGCAAGGCGGTCTCCTTTGAGGAAATCGATTCAGAACTTCTGAACGTGGACATTGTGATCACCTCCACCGCCTCCAAGGAATATGTCATCACCCAGGGGCAGGTGAAAAAATGTCTCAGGAAACGGCGCAACCGCCCCCTCTTCTTTATTGATATTGCGGTTCCGAGAGATGTTCAGCCGGAAGTCAATGACCTGACCAATGTTTATCTCTATGATATCGACGACCTCAGGGGCGTGGTTGCGCTGAACATGGCGCAGCGGAAGGAAGAGGCGGTAAAAGCCGGACGCATCGTCGAGGAAGAGATCGGCAAATTTGAAAAATGGCTCAAGACGCTGGCCGTGGTTCCCACGATCGTTTCGTTGCGTGACAAGGCGGAATCGATTATTCAGGCGGAATTCGCCAAGAGCCGTTCTGCCCTGGATCAGCTCACGCCGATCCAGCACGAGGCCGTAGAAACCCTCACCCGATCCATCGTCGAAAAGGTGCTGAATGATCCGATCGTCTTCTTGAAGGCAAAGGCAGGACGATCAACGCTGAACACCTATCTGGATTTGACAAAAAGGTTGTTTCGATTAAATGGGATGGACTCGGATAGGACTGGAGAGGCAGAACATCGGGATTCGGGAATTGAGGCATTTAGGAATTCAGGGGTTGAGGAATTCAAGGATTGAGGGATTCAGGAATTTATTTGATACCCCGCTGCTTGCGGCGGGGTAGTTCATTTATTTCACATTATTTTTACCAAAAAGGAGGATGCCATGGACCTGACCGGAATGATTCAAGCCATGAAGAAACACTCCCTTTATCCGGATATGGGGATGATCGCAACCCATCTGGGCGTGGTGAGGGCGACCTCTCTGAGCGGGGACCGGGTGAATGCCATCGAAATCGAGTTCGATGAGGATGAAATCAAAAAAATCGCCGATGAAACAAAGAAAATGCCGGGTATCGTGGACGTGTTGATTGAGACGGCGGAGCCCGGACGATTGACCGTCGGTGACGACATCATGGCCGTGGTCGTAGGGGGAGACACCCGGGAACATGTGTTTCCTGCCCTGATCGATACCGTGGACCGGATCAAGAAACGCGGCGCCAGTAAGAGGGAATATATCGCCATCTAAGCCGGATGCTGGATACCGGACCCCGGGGATCAATTTTGGTCACATTAGCTCACTTTAGGTGCTTATCGCCAGGTTTTCTGTCGCGAAAAACAAGAAGATGATTGTGAGAGGGTGACGTCTTTAATTTGGAATAATGGAAGTATGGAATGATGGAATAATGGGTTTAAGGAAAAAACCTTTCCTGGGCGATCCAGGTTCCTTTCCAACCTTCCATTATTCCAGTATTCCAACATTCCAATATTCCATTATTCCAACCGGGAAGAGGATTTTAAATTTTAACCGATAACTTGGAGATGACAGAACATGGGCATGGTGGATGTCACAGAGAAACCGGTGGTCCGGCGCCAGGCAGAGGCCGGAGGGAGGATTCATCTGGCCTCGGGTACGCTTCGGAAGATAGCGGGGGGGGAGATCAAAAAGGGCGATCCGTTTCTGGTGGCTGAGGTGGCTGCCATGAATGCGGCAAAGCAGACCCATCTCTTGATTCCCCACTGTCATCAGATACCGCTGGACACGGTAAAGGTGGGATTTGAAATCATTGATGACGGGGTGGAGGTCCGATGTCTTGTCCGAGCCCAGGCCCGGACAGGGGTTGAAATGGAGGCCCTGGTAGGGGTCAGCATTGCATTAAATACCGTATGGGATATGGTCAAATATCTTGAAAAAGACGAGCGGGGACAATACCCCGGGACCCTGATGACCGATATCCGGGTGATACGAAAAGAAAAAGGCGGACAAAATGACTAGATGGATTATTGGTTTTGGTATAAGTCTATGCATATTCGTAGGTTCGGTCCCTTGCCGGGCTGAGAAGGCCTATGTACTGAATCCCACTAAGATTACCTTGCGAAGCGGTCCGGGCACCCAGGAAAAGATCCTGGCCATGCTCCCCCAGGATGAGCCCGTCGAGATCCTGGATTCCCAGGAGGGGTGGAGCCGTGTCCGGCTCCTGGGACCCAAATGGGACAATAAGGAAGGCTGGGTGGTGAGCGGATTTCTGGTTTCGCGTGTCCCGGGGGAAATCCGGGCCGCGTCCTTGGAAAAGGAAAATGCAAGGCTTAAAGAGAAATCAACCCGTCTCGAGGCGGAATGGCAAACCCTGACCGATGAACGAAAGGAGATGGGAAGAAAGCTGGAGGAAACCGAGCGGGCGTTGGCCGATATACAGGAGAAATACAGGACCCTGAAAGAGGAGGCCGGTGAATTCCTGCAACTCAAAGAGAAGTATGACATTGCACAAGAGAGGATGCAGGATGCCCTTGCGACCGCGAAAGAACTGAGCAAGGAAAACGAAACGCTCAAGTCCTCCCAGCGGAATACATGGTTTCTCACGGGGGGCGCAGTGATGCTGGTGGGCCTCATCTTCGGTCTTGTCCTGGGAAAGAGAGAGAAAAGGCGGAAATCGAGTTATTATTAAGGGATAAGGCGTGAGGCGCAAGGCGTGAGGTGTGAGGAGGGACCCGCAGGCATGGGGGGTAATTCATTCGGAACCGATTCAGGCAACGCTCCCACATGCGAAATTATCACCATCGGGAGTGAGTTGCTGTTAGGCCAGATTGAAGACACCAATACGGTCTATCTGGCCCGTGAAATGTCCGGCCTGGGTATTGCCGTCCGCTTCAGGACAACGGTGGGCGACCGGATGGATGAAATGCAGAAGGTGATCCGTTCTGCGGCCGGCCGGTGCGATCTGGTGATCACCACAGGGGGTCTTGGACCGACGCTGGATGATCTGACCCGGGAGGCGGTGTGCTCAGTGGCCGGGGTGGATCTCGAATACCGGCAGACCCTCATGGACGAGATCGTGGGGATGTTTCGTCGATACGGCTATGAAATGCCTGAAAACAACCGGAGACAGGCCTATGTCCCGGCCGGCAGCATCGCCATATCCAACCCGGTGGGCACGGCCCCCGCGTTTATTACGCAGATCGCGCAACGACCGGTCATTTGCCTCCCCGGGGTCCCGAGGGAACTCAGGTACCTCATGACCCACGAGGTGTTGCCCTGGATCCGGAACCGGTTTAATCTTCTGGACCACCGGGTCAGCTATCAGGTGTTGAAGGTGGTGGGCCTGGGGGAAAGCGGGGTGGACAGGCTGATTCAGGACCTCATTAAACCGGGCGAGAACCCTGAAGTGGGGCTCCTGGCGGCTCAGGGGGAGATCAAGATCCGGATTGCGGCGGTGGCGGCCGGAGATAAGGCGGTAGCCGCCTTGATTGATCCGGTGGCGGCCGAGATCCGGTCCCGACTGGGGAGTAAGATCTTCGGCCAGGGCGACGACACCCTTGAAGGTGTGATCCATTCGCTGCTGCGCCTGAGAGGGCTTACCCTGGCCCTCCTGGAGACCTTTACCGGCGGGCTGGCAGCAGAACGGCTTTTTGCCGTCCCCGGGTCGCGGCTGCGCCAGAGCTGCGTTATCCCGGATCCGGGACGTGTGGCGGAATATCTCGGTCAGGACCGGGTCGTTGCCGGACCGGAATCCGCCCTGGACCTGGCCCACCGGGTGAGGGAGAAGGGCGGAGCGGATGTGGGTCTTGCAATTTTGGGGTTTGTTGAAGAAAATCAGGGCACCCATCCTGTGGTGAAAGGGTGCGCAGCGGCCGCAGGCGAGGGGATCGCCAAGACCTTTTCGTGGGAAATGGGGGGTGATCCTTTGACCCTGCGGACAAGAGGCGCGGTGATCGGGCTCAACACCTTGCGGCTTGCGGTGTTGGAAGGAATCTCATAACCGGCCGGACCGGTGCGGTCCGGTTAGGGGATAGACCCGTTACTGTCACGGAGGTTTCATGTGGGGCATGCCAGGGTAGGGGTTCTGGTTGGGGTTCTCGTTATGTATGTAACTGCCTGTGCCACACCTCCGCACAGGGTGGAAATGGATAGTGTCACGCTCTCAGACGCGGTAATAGAGAAACGTATCCGTTACATTGAGGAGCGGCTGGACGCACACAAACGCCATGGCGAGATATGGTACTGGTCCTGGATGGTCGTCAACAGCGGGGCCGTGGTGGGCCTCAGCCTGGCCGCAGGGCTCACCGACGAAACCTCTGACCGTGTCAATTTTGCCTCCCAGGCCGGGCTGGCGGGCCTCGGCGTAGCGGATCTCCTTTTCCGGCCGTTAGAGGCACGTTACGGGGCCGATCCGATCCGCGGGATGCCGGAGGAGACCCGCGCTGAAAAACTGGCCAAACTGGGTGCGGCAGAGGACCTCCTGTATGGGAACGCTGTTCGGGCAACGGAGCGACATGACTGGGTCTACCATCTTGTGAACCTGGTATTGAATGCCGGGGTGGGTGTGGCCACCGGCGCCGCCGGAGATGCCACGGCCGGGGCCATCAGCGCGGGGTCCGGTTTTCTGGGCGGTGAGATCTATATCCTGGCCCAACCGGCCGGGCCCGAGGAGGACTGGGAAAAATATCAGGCGATGGTTCTGGACCGTTCGGCGAAAAGGGTGTCATTTTCTCTTCAGCCGTGTGACCTGGGCCTGATGATGCGTGTGCGGTGGTGAAGAACCGAGACTCTGGTTGGAGACAACTTTTTTCAACTAAAGAACGGCAAAGGCCTCGACCGGTTTGCTCTTTCCTTTTACGGATACATTTTCCAATCGTTTCAATGAAACGGCCTTGCGCTCTTCAGGGTCCAGGCAGGCATGGGTCGTCGCCGATATGATCATATCGGTCCCTGCTTTTCTGGTCAAGGACTGAAGTCTCGAAGCCAGGTTGATGGTATCCCCCACCAGGAGATAGGACAACCGGTCCGGGCTCCCGATATTGGCGGCAAGGGCCTCCCCTGTATGGATGCCGATGCCGTGCCGCAGGCTGGGCCAGCCCTTTTCTTCAAACTGCCTGTTGAGCCCCGTCAGCCGGCGTCTCATCTTCAACCCTGCCCTGAAGGCCCGCACAGCATGGTCCTCTCGATAGATCGGGGCCCCGAAAACCGCATAGATCTCGTCGCCGATGAACTGAAGAACCAGCCCTCCCTCTTCCTTAATGGCCTCGGCCATCTCCTTGAAGTAGGCGTTCATGAGTTGGATGACCAGTTTGGGATCGTTCTGTTCTGTCATGGGGGTAAAGTCTCTCAGGTCGGAAAAGAGGATGGTCACCTCCTTTTTTTCGCCGTCCAAAGGGGTGCGGCCGGAGAGGACCTCGTCTCTCACCTCTTCGGCCACATACTTGCCGAACGTATCCTTGATCAGGTCCCGCTCGTTCAACCCGTCGGTCATGTCGTTGATGGAATCACCGGTATAGCCGATCTCGTCATTGGATGTCACCCGGACCTTTTTGTCAAAGTGCCCGTTCCGGACCTTCTGGAGGACCCGGATGATGTCCTCCAGCGGCCGTTTCAAATTGCCGCTCACCAGGTAGGCCAGCCAGATGCCGACGAGCATAAACAGGATGGCGTTGATGAAGAGGGTGGACCGCAACTCCGCCAGAATCTGCGTCGCATCTCCGCCACTGTGAAGCGTTCCTGCGGCAATATTGAGAATGGCAAAGAAGGGGACCAGATTGGCGGCGAAGATAAGGGCGCCGATGCGCGTGCTGATACGGATGCGGAGGGTTTTGGGGGTCATATAGAGGCCGCCTTGGGGGAAGAAGTGCGGCACCAGTACCCGCTGGAGGACGTGCTCCAGGACGAAAAATGCGACGGCCGTCGTGATTAAACCGATAAAAAGGCTCATGAAAAAAGGCTGACGGATGACGGCATGCGGGGCGCCGGAGATCCACAGGCCTGAGGGATATACAATCCCGGCCAGCAGCCACATCCCGAAATCGATAGCGATGAGGACGAAAGGCTCGTTGAGCAGCCTGCGCCGTGCCCGGCTCAGGCTCTCAAAGGAGACTTCGTGGCCTCTCTGTTCTTGATTAATGTGCCTGCGTATGGGGTGTTCGTACCATATGACCAGGATGACCGGCACGATGAACGCGAATGGCTGAAAAATCATGTGAACGATTCGCATCACGTTCTGAGCCTCGGATAACACGGAGGAAAGCCCTGTACGCTGTATCAGGAAGAGGACCACGACCACCCCGACGGCGTTGGAGATGATATTGGCAAAGAGCATCCTGTTTTTGAGGCGGAAGGATTCTCTCCGGGTCATGCCTGTCATATCGGAACCTTTCTTTCGATGCCCGTCAGGGTTGCCGGGTCTGTGCGCGTCTGATTCATGGGGCCCACCCGGATCTGGCCCTTCAGCGCGGGGGCCGTTTCTCCGGGTTTCGTCCCGACACGTGCGCCTTGTGACCCTTCCCCTGGCCCCCCATGGGCTTCCACCCATCGCGATCATGTCTGAGGGGAAGAAGTAAAGCTTACCCAATTTAACGATGCGCCGTCAAGACGTATCGTTGAATCGTCTTTCTGTTTTGTCTTGACGCATATTGTCAAGTTCCATATGGTTATTTGAGTCTATGTGGAGGAAAGGGGGCGTCATGATCGGGAAGACAATCGATCAGCTGAGGATTGGTGAAACAGCTGAATTTGGAAAAACCATCTCGGAATCGGACATTTATCTTTATGCGGGGATCACCGGCGATTTCAACCCGGCACACCTCAATGAAGTCTATGCCGAAAAGACCTATTTCAAGACCCGGATCGCCCAGGGCATGCTGACGGCCGGGTTTATTTCAGGACTGCTGGGCGTGAGCCTGCCTGGACCGGGGACCATCTATATCCGGCAGGAACTCGATTTTCTGGCGCCCGTTCATATCGGCGACACCATTACCGCCAGGGTGGAGATCATCGAGATCATGGATCAGAAGAACCGCGTAACGGTGCGAACCACCTGTGTCAATCAGGACGGGACCATGGTTCTGGAGGGTCGCGCCATTGTCAGTCCGCCCAAGGCGTCCAATGCCTGAGGCCTGAGCTCATTTGAATGGTCGAACAATCGCCCCAGGATATTAATCGACAGGACGATGAGAACCATATTAATGGAAAGGAACCACTCTTGACAGGGATACAGATGGAGTCATCCAGATGACAGTCTCGCCGCCTCCCGGTGAAGCATTTTTATCCTATGCAGAAAAGCTTTTTTCGATCTCACTCACCGATATCAAGGGAGTGATCAAAGACTTTCATGCTGAAATGGAGAAAGGGCTTCTCGGCCATGAGAGTTCCCTGAAGATGCTGCCTTCATATGTGGACAGACCCACGGGAAGTGAAAAGGGGCGATTCATCGCACTGGATCTGGGCGGCAGCAACTTTAGAGTGCTTGCAGTCGAACTTGACGGAAAAGGGGAGATAGATATCCTGGCCGTCAGTAAGTTTGCCATTCAGAAAAAAGTGATGCAAGGGACAGGAGTGCAGCTCTTTGATTTTATTGCCGGGTGTATTGACCTCTTTCTGGCCCGGAATAATATGGACAGAAAAAGGGCCTATGACCTCGCCTTTACCTTTTCCTTTCCTGTGGAACAGACGGATATTGCCGCAGGTGAGCTGATTGTCTGGACAAAAGGCTTTACGTCCACAGGTGTGGAAGGGAAGGACATCGTGACGCTCCTGAACCAGGCATTGAGGAGGAAGAGGATCCGTGACATCACCGTCACCGCCCTTGCCAATGATACGGTGGGCACTCTGATGGCCAGAGCTTATAAGGATCCTACCTGTGATCTGGGGGTTATACTGGGTACCGGAACAAACGCCTGTTACCGGGAAAAGCGATCCAATATCCGGAAGCTGAAAGGAGTACACCCTGAAGGGCATATGATCGTCAATATGGAATGGGGCAATTTTGATAAGGTCAGGCGGACATCCTACGATACCCGGTTGGATGAGGCTTCGGTCAATCCGGGCGCCATGTATTTTGAGAAGATGGTGTCCGGTATGTATCTGGGTGAAATCACCAGGCATGTTTTAGTCGATGCGATAGCGCGCGGCCTCATATTTTCAAACGCCCCCGGGGCCGTTGAGAGTTTCGGGGAAAGAGACAGCCTGAAGACAGAGCACATGTCCCTGATTGAAAGGGATGGAACAACAGATCTGCGCGAGGTGGAAGGATTTTTTAATACCAGGGGGATATCAAACGCCACGCTTGACGATAGAGCCTTCCTGAAACATGTGTGCCAATTGGTTGCCGCCAGATCGGCAAGGCTCAGCGCAGCGGCCGTTTCAGCGGTGATCGCCTGGATGGACCCGGAACCGAGGGAGGTGCACACAGTGGCCATAGACGGGTCCCTCTTTGAAAAATATCCCGGATTTGAAACCCGGATGACGGATGTCCTCAAGGAACTGTACGGCGAAACGGCTGAAAAAATAAGGCTGGTCCATTCCAAGGACGGATCCGGAAAGGGCGCAGCCGTCATGGCCGCCGTGGCCGCGTCTGCGGTAAAAGAGGAACCCATGCCCAATTCATAATCCCCTATCGACCTTTCCCATCCCCTGATGCCCCAATCCCGGATATGGACTTCCCCGTCAAAATGGGATGTCGTCCGGATTGCCCGGGGCGCCTGGAAAATCCTCCATGTCGTCAGCTGAAAATGAAGACAGGTCCTCGAATTCGAACGGGGCATCGATCACCTCCCTCTTTCTGAAGATCATGATTTCACCCCCGGCGTGATCAAGAAAGTCGGTGGACACGGTATACCCTTCGATCAGGAGGCTTTCATCAAAGCCCTCGCTGTCCAGCCATGACACGGCCTCCACAATGAACCCGCCTTTCAGACGGACAGGAGCGCCCCGGCGGATGAAGAAGTCGCCGGCGCTGCCGCCCTCGAGGGATTCTGCAAGGGGCGAATCCATAAGCCACGTGAGGATCTCTTTCTGTCGCTCATCTCCGGGCAGCATCTCTATGTCTATGGCATAGTCGTCATCTTCAAAGAAATCATAGTCTTCCATTCTTTCACCTCCCCATCTATGTTAATAAACGCCATTGATTTTCGGGATCTCACCAGTGGGGTTGATTACCGATCCGGGTTCCGACGACTTCGAGGGTATCCGACACCACCAGAAATACGTTCGGGTCGATGCCTCTGGCGATCTGTTTGAGCCTGGGCACTTCCCGGAAGCTGACCACAGTGTAAAGGAGCTGTATCTCTTCTCCCGTGAACCCTCCCCGGCCGTTCACATGGGTGACCCCCCTTTGAATCCGTTCCATGATCTCCCTGGAGATTTTTTCCCATTCACGGGAGATAATGAGGACGGTCCTCCTCTGGCTGAGACCCGTAACCACGAAATTGACGATAAAGGAATTTACATAAACGTATATAAGGGTATACAGCGCGCCTTCCAGTGAAATAAGAAAGGCGCCGACCATGAGAATGGCGCTGTTGAAGGTGAGGATGGTCGTGCCCAGTCGGATTGAAAAGCGCTTGAGCAGGATGACGGAGAGGATATCGAGTCCTCCTGCCGAACCGAGGGAACGCAGAATGGTCCCGGACCCGACCCCCATGAAGATGCCGGCGAGAATGCTGCTCAGGATCTTGTCCTGGATCGGGATGACCACCTGTGTCCACTGAAGGGCAGCCGTGAAAAAGAACATGCCCGCGATGCTGTAAAGGAAAAACCGGCGGCCAACGTACACCCACCCAAGGGCAAACAAGGGCACATTAAGGGCAAGATAGAGTAAAGACAGGGGGATGGAATCAAAGAGGTAATAAATCAGGATGGAAAGGCCTGTAAATCCCGCCCCGAAGAACTTCTGCGGAATCAGTATCCCGTTTACGGCGACACAGCAGATGACGCTCCCCGTTGCCATGAGAAAAAGATTCCAGATGATTTTTTTTGCAGGTTCCGCCATGGTTTTTAAAATTGATGCATTCGCAAAAAGTCGTCACCCCGTTGAAAAACGGGGTCCAGAGGTTTTGTAACTGATTGAATCCCGCTGTTGCGGGACTGGATTCCGGCTTTCGCCGGAATGACGAAAAATGACATTTCCTGATTTTTTACGAGACCATCAAAATTCATGTGTATAAATTGATCTTTCGCCCCTATTTATAACAGATCATCATCTGTTTTAAACCAAAAAAAGTCTTTCCCCCCGGTGGACTTATGCAAGGGAGGTCTCTTCAATTTACACGGAAAGTCGACTGCCCGATGAGTTGCCTCCTGTAAAATATATGGAAATTATTGGTCTTTGACAAGGGGTGGCTTTCCTCTTATACTCCACCGATCCTGTCCAAAATCAATTGAAACCAGGGCAATTATAATGTAAGAAATCTGGTCGGGGGGCCGGGCCGGCGTGCTTCGGCCCTGCCTGTATCCCCTGCCCAACCATCGGATTGGCCCGGGCGGGGGAAAATGGTGATGCAGGCAGAAGTCTGTGAAACCGAAAACAACCACCAAGGAGGTCTAAAATGTTTCGAAAAAGATGTATTTTCATGATCGTCTTCTTTTGTGCGGGAATATTCGTTCCCTGTGTATCGGCGCTTGCCGCCGAAGGGGGGCTTCGGTACAGCATCATGGTTTCCAAGTTCGAAAACCGTTCCAACTGGAGCGGCCAGTGGGATCTGGGAGACGCCTGGGGTGCCGTACTCACGGACAGCCTTGCCCAGACCGGGAGATTCATCGTCCTGGGCGAGAAGGACATGCGGGGGGAGGCCATGGAGGAGCAGGACCTGGCGGCCAGCGGAAGGACGGCCGGCGGCGGGAAGACGGTGGTCACCGGGCAGATGACCCCGGCCCAACTGCTGGTCAAGGGCGATATCACCCATTTTGCCGAGGCTACCGAAGGGGGTGGAGGCGGTATCGGTTTTGCCGGTATCCGGCTCGGGGCCGGAACGAGCATGGCTGAAATCAACACCGTAATCTATGTCGTCGATTCAAGCACAGGGCAGGTGCTGGCCTCCAAGAAATGCTACGGCAAGGTTTCGGATACGGGTCTCTCCGTAGGGGTTTCCCGCCATGGGTTTTCAGGGGACCTGGGCGGCTTCAAAAAGACCAACGCGGGCAAGGCCGTGGAGCAGGCGGTCGATGAGGCGGTGGGTTTCCTTACGGCCAAGCTTTCGGAGATTCCATGGACAGGGACCGTGATCCTGGTCAAGGGGGACAGGGTATACATCAACCGGGGGACCAGAGAGGGCGTCAGCGCGGGCCAGACCTTCCAGGTGGGGAGGACCGAGATCCTGCGGGACCCGCAGACCGGCGAGGTGCTGGACCAGAGCATGGAGAAGGCCGGAACGATCGAAGTGGTAACGGTAAAGGAGAAGATCGCCATCTGCAGGGCGGTCCAGGGAAGCGGCATTGCCAAGGGGATGACCGTCATGAAGTAGGAGTGAATTATTTTCAGGGCGCATCATTGTCCGGAGATCCTTCACCCATCATCTGGAACCAGGACCGCATATAATGAAGTCCCGATGCGATGGTCAATACCCCGGTGACGACATAAATAATGGGAATGGCCTTTGAAAAAAGATGAAAATGATTCCCGGCAAGCACCAGAAAGACCGTCCCGAGTTGGAGACAGGTGGTTATCTTGCTTACTATCGATGGGTGGATAACGATGTTCTGTTTGGTTAAGAACAATATCAATACCCCCAAGAGGATCAGGATATCCCGGGTGATGACCGTAACCGCCAGCCAGGCGGGGATGAACCCCCTGAAGGCAAGGACCACAAAGGCGGCAATGAGAAGGAATTTGTCCGCCAGCGGATCGAGAAAGGCCCCCAGCCTGCTTTTCTGGTTGAGGAGCCTGGCCAACAGGCCGTCTATGCCGTCGCTCAGACCGGCCAGCACAAAAACCGTCAGGGCCTCCAGGAATCTCTCATTTATCAGGTAGATAATGAAAATGGGGACCAGGATGATGCGTAGCGTGGTGATCAGGTTGGGGATGGTCATGACATCGGATTACTCAAGGTTAAAAATGACTGCTTCCTGTTCAATCGGATCGAAACGCAACGGGAATGGACGCTTTGGATGGGTCAGGATCCGGTGGATAAAGGTATCCCGATCCCCCTGAAATTCCACGGTCGCAGACATGGTATTGCCTTGGATCCTGGACGGAATCACGGAGATTACCCCCACGACCTCCTCTTTGAGGAAATCGCTGAAGCGCCAGAACTCCTTTGGCATCTTCATCCCCGCCAGTGTGACCGTCAGCGGGAGGATTCCTCCGCCACCGCTCACAAAGCTCCCTTTGATGCACGGGCAAAAGGTGGCGGCCGCCCGGTTCACCACCTCTTCGAGGGCTGTGACGAGCGAATCTGAGCCCCTCGAAGCCGCCGTCATCTGGTCAGCAATGGATTCCTGGCAGACCTGGATTCCCTGAGACACATCAATTGCCTTTAGGGTCAGGGAGATCTCTTCCCCGTTGTTGACAGTGCAATTGCCGAAGACGACCACATCGGCTGAGAAGAGCCTTCCCCATTTCAGGATATCCTTGTCTTGAAGGTCAGGTGATGTGAGGCCGGTAAGACGGCCGGCGTCCGGAGCGCTCAGGATGCGGTTGACAGGGGTGAACCCTCTGTTCTGAAAGACCTTATGGAGCGCAAGCTCCACAGGGCGCAGGCTCGGATCTTTTTCCGTGTCTTTCCACCAGTAAGAGATGTCTCCGTCCCTGCTTTCAGAGACCAGAAAGAGCACGTTGATGGGGGAGGCTTCCGCCAGGAGAACCCCGGCCGATTGGAGCTGTTCCCGTATGGCCTCTTCATTCACCCTGAGTCTCAGGAGGACCTTGTACCTGCCATCAGACTGCTGTTCCGCCAGGATATGAAAATTTTCAACTTCTTCCCGGGCCGCGGGTATGATTTCCTGGGCGAGACGCTCAAAATGACTGACGGCCCTCCGGCTTCCGAGCAGGTGAACAATATAGTCTTCCACGCCCTTCATCAATGCCTGGGCAATGGCGGTTTTTTTCGCCAGGGCCGAATTTCCCTTGATAACATCGGCATCGCCGATAGCCAGGAGTTCACCGGGTTTGGGAGTCTCTTCGGCCTGGGCACGGCAAAAAGGGAGGAAAAAGAGGGAAAAGGATAAAAAAAAGAGGAAAAGGGCGTTTCCTCGAAGCCTTACAGCGGATCTGCCGCCACTATTTTTTTGATGCCCCACAAACACCCTGCGATTCTGATCCGTCAACATGCTATCTGGAAGGCGACAATGACTTGAGTTCATTATCAGATTCCAGGACGAGTCCGTTATTGATTTCCAAGACCTTTTTAAATGCCTTCTCTGCCTCCAACGGTCGATCGGCCTTCTTGTATGCAATACCCATATAGAAGTATGCATCGGGCAGGTCCTCCTGGCATTGCAATGCATCAGAAAACCGAGCCCTCACCCTGTCCAGCCACCGGTCTTTCTGCTCCATGGTATAAAGACGCATAAACCCCACATAAGCCAGGGCTTTTTGCCTGTCATTCGCTGCCGTGTCCCTGGCCATCCCCATGGATTCGAGGGCAGGCCCGAATTTGTTTTCCCTCCCGTAGGTCAGCCCCAAGCCCTGATGGGCCTCAGAGAAGTCGGGATCAAGTTGCAGGGCCAGTTCGAATTCCCTTTTGGCATCAAACAGATAATTTTTATGGAGCAGTTTCATGCCGCTGGATACATGATGTTCCGGGGTGTCTAACACATTTTCAGGATTCCTCGGCTGGGGTGAACAGCCCATGAAAAAGAAAGGCGCCAAGAAAAAAAGCGCAATCATTGTGCGAAGAATGTGACAATTGATGACATCCATCAGAATTCCTCCAGTGAAAGGCCATCCCGGGACCGATGTTGGGTGTTCCGGCAATGCATTGCCCCCTATGCCTTAGAAAATAAAAGCAGAAAGGTCAAGCGTTTTCAGATAGAAATAATTCAATCTGCTCCAATACCACATCTATCCCGTCAGGGTCAATCCATATGACCTCCGGTTCCGCCCTGAACCAGGTAAATTGTCGCTTGGCGTATCGGCGGGTATCTCTTTTGAGGGTGTGAATGGCCTCTTCAAAGGACCATTCCCCCTTCAAATGACGGACCATATGCCGGTAGCCGATCGCCTTCATCGGTCTGAGGTCAGGGGAATAGCCCTTTTCCAGAAGATGCCGGGTCTCCTCCAGGAGTCCCATGTCCGCCATTTTCACGGTTCTTTTGTCGATCCGATGGTAGAGGGTTTCCCTATCCACATTCAGGCAGATCTTCAAGGCGTCCAGGGACGGCTCTCTAAATCCGTGTCCTTTCATGATATCGGAAGAAAGGCGATCGGAAATATGAATAATCTCGAGGGCCCTGATGATTCGTATCCGGTCGTTGGGATGGATCGCGGCAGCGCATTGAGGGTCAAGGCCTGTTAATCTTTCATGGAGTCTCGCGGGTCCACTCAGGTCGCATTCCCTGCATAATGCCTCCCTCACGGTCGGGTCCGACGGCGGGGCCTTCATGAGCCCGCCGACAAGGGCGCGGATGTAAAGCCCGGTGCCGCCCACCACAAGGCATGGCTTCCCTCTTGAACAGATGTCGGTGACGGCGGAGAGGGCCTTGGATCGATAGATGGCCGCGTTGAAGGGCTCATCGGGACGGACGACATCCAAGAGGTGGTGCGGGATTCCCCCTTGTTCCTCCGGGGTCGGCTTGGCCGTGCCGATGTCCATCCCCTGATAGACCTGCATGGAGTCCGCGTTGACGATTTCTCCGGACAGGGAATGGGCCAGGCTTACCGCGAACCCGCTCTTGCCGCTGGCGGTCGGGCCTGCAATAACAACGATCTTGGGCCGCCTCTCGTTGGACATGATCTTCCGCTTACACCGCCCGCTTAAACAGTTTTTCCATCTCATAATAGGTAAACTGCCTGGATATGGGTCTTCCGTGAGGGCAGTTGGTGGGGAGGTCCATCTCTCCCAATTCAGCCAGGAGCCGGTCCATTTCTTCAAGGTTCAATCGCTGCCCGGCCCGGATAGCACCGTGGCAGGCCATCAGAGTGATGCAGGCGTCGAACAGGGTGCTTTCATCAGGAACGTCCTCTGTCAATTTTATGACCAGCTCGGACACGAAGGACTGCCAGTCCACGTTCCTCAGCAGGGCCGGAACCGCCGTCAATAAAAAGGTGTTGCCGCCGAAGTGGTCAAAGTCAAGCCCGAATCTGCGCAACCCCTCCCCCTTTTCCAGCATTACCCGGGTTTCCTTTGTGGAGAGTTCCAGCTCGTGAGGGATCAGGAGTGCCTGCATCTCTATTTTTTCGGCAGCAAGGGATTTCTTGAGATGTTCATATACGATCCGTTCATGGGCCGCGTGTTGATCCACGATCATGAGCCCGTTCGAGGTTTCGCACAGGATATAGGTATGTCCCAACTGCCCGATGATTCTCGGCCCGGTGGGGACCATGGCCGAATCGGGGGACGGCCCGGCCAATACCGGCCGAGACAGGGTCTCTGTCCACGCGGGTCCTGGAGAATACTCCCAGGGAGGTTCTGAAACAGCGGGTGAAGATACCCGCTCAAAGGGGATTGCACGGTCCAAAACCCCCTGCCTCGAAAAGGGTTGAGGCGAGCTGTCGAGACTTTTTCCAACAGCGGACACAATGGCCCGGAATATCCTGGAGGCGTTGCGAAATCGGATTTCCTGCTTGGTCGGATGGACATTGACGTCGATCTCCAACGGATCGATATCAATAAACATCACCACCTGGGGGTATTGGCCCTTCATGAGGCGCCGGCCGTATCCCTCCATGATCGCCTTTGTCACGAGCCGGTCTCTGATGTTCCTGCCGTTGACATATACATAAAGGCGATCGCCCCTGCTTCTTGCGAAATCCGGGGGCGCTGCATAGACTCTGATGGAGAGATCACCCTCTTTTTCCTCCCCCGTCACCATGGCCTCTGCCGTCTTTCGGCCCATCAATCCGGAGATACGGTCACGGGTGTCTTCAGATGCAGGGAGGTGGATCACATTCCGAGTGCCGTCATCCAGTCTGAAGGTGATCCCTGGAAACGGCATGGCAATCCGGGAGAGGCTGTCCACGATGTGATCCGTCTCCGTCCGCACGGCACGGAGGAACTTCCGTCTCGCCGGGATGTTGAAGAAGAGGTCCTTGACATCGACAATCGTCCCCGGAGGGGCGCCCGTCTCCTTTATCTCCAGTAGTTTTCCCCCCGAAATCCTGAGGCTGTGTCCTGTCAGGAGGCCCTGGGGCAGAGAGGTGATTTGGATGCGGGCGACCGCGGCGATACTGGGAAGGGCCTCTCCCCGGAAACCCAGAGATCGGACGCTCAGCAAGTCGGATGCCGTTCGAATCTTGCTTGTGGCATGCCTTTCCACGCACAACAAGAGATCATCTTTGGACATGCCGAGACCGTTATCGCTGACCCTGATGCGTCGTTTGCCCCCGTTTTCAATGGTGACCACGATCCGGTCCGCACCCGCGTCAATACTGTTGTCCGTCAATTCCCGCACAACAGAGGCGGGCCGGTCCACCACCTCTCCGGCCGCGATCTGGGAGGCCAATGTTTCGGAGAGGATTCGGATCGTATTCATAGGGAAAGAAGGTTTTTGTCTACGTCGAACCGTCGGACAGGGCGAGGATTTCTGAAAAATCTTGGAAAGGCCTGTTTCTTTTTTGCCAGAAGCAGATTGTGCGTGCCCATAGGGTCGTGCAGCAGGCAAACCGAGGTTTCGGGATGTTTCAGGAAATCGTTTGCCAGGCTGCGGGAAAGACCCAGCATGAGGGCCAGATATCCGTGAAAATGGCGCCACCGGACCACACGGGTTTCAAAAAAAAGTTCCCGCGTGGTACAAATACGGTCGGAAAACTTGACGGTCTGGGCAAAAAAGCCCTTTCCGGCCTTGAAACCGTTTTTCCGCTTCCCTCCGATCAGCTTGAGAAGGTCGTCGCAGATTTGATGGTCCATATCCAGTATGCCCCTGGCGATCCTTGTGTAGGCCGCGCCGATCCGATAATCCGCCCGGATCTCCCAAAATAGATGGCCCATCTTTCCCCTTCCCGGGTAGGCGCTTAAGAGATTGGGGATAAAAAAATTGTGGGCAATGACGTCGGCCGCCAGATGAGAGAGAAATCCAAGGGCATAGGCTGTCTCACGGTCATCTTTGGCCCCGCGCAGAAATTTGAAACCGCCCTCCCAGGTATGCGGATTTTTCTTGTAGGTTTTTTTCCCTTTTCCGATGAAAAAATCGGCGGACAGGCAGCCGTATATGTATTCGATGGGAAATGAGGTGATGACCTGGGCCACAGAGGGAAGGAGGAGACTGGCGGAATTGAGCGAGTTGAGGGCCAATGCGGTATGGACGCCGGGCCCCCAGGCGAGGGCGCATTTCGCGTCTAAGAGATGGATGATGAGATAACCGACAGCAAACACAACTACTTTTACAACAAATAACATGAGGGGGTGGTATCTCCTGGATGAAATGATATGTATTTTTACAAATTAATACACCATATCACACTGTCGCTCCCCCTTCAATCTTTTTATACGGAGGATTTGCGACAGGGACAATGATAAGCACCCTTCTTCATACAACAACCTTCTTCTTGAATTTTTCCAGGTCTTTGATACAATCAACGGCATAGCCGTGATCCGGAATATCTCATGCAAAGACGTGAAGGCACACACAGATATTATTTTACAGGGTTAACCAACAGGACCCACGAATTTTTCCGGAAGTTGTCCCGCAAGCGGGAGTACGGATGCAGAATCTTAACGGGTGCCTTGATACACGGGCGTCTCGAGTGCCGCGGGGGAAGGAATGGATAAGGAAGACTGGCAAAAACGGGGCACCGGCCATCGGGAGAGATTGCGGCAGCGGTTTCTGGAGGGCGGTATCGAGAGATTCAGCGATGAAGAGGTCATTGAGTTTCTCTTGACCCTGGGGACCCCGAGGGGCGATCAGAAGCTTCCGGCCCGCCTGGCCCTTAAGACATTCGGCAATCTTTCAGGGGTGTTGTCGGCTCCCCTGGAGCAGTTAACCGGGATAAAAGGGATCGGCCCCAAGAATGCCCTCTATCTGGGTCTGGTGCATCAGGTGGCCAACCGGTATCTCAAGGACAGGATTTCCGGGAAGATGTTTTTCGGTTCTTCCCAGGCGGTTTTCGACTATTTGTTTCATTCCCTGCGGGACCTCAAGAGAGAGGTCTTTAAAGTTCTCTTCCTGACGCGCAAGAACGAGCTGATTGCGGACCACGATCTCTTTAAGGGGGGCCTCACGGGAAGCGCGGTCTACCCGCGCGAGGTCCTTTCCATGGCCTTGGAGTATAAGGCCGCCTCCCTCGTGTTTGTGCATAACCATCCTTCAGGGGATCCATCCCCCTCACCCGAGGACCAGCGGCTGACCAGAGACCTGGTCTGGGCCGCCAGGGTGTTGACGGTTCAGGTCCTGGATCATATCATCATCGGGAACAACACCTACTACAGTTTTGCAGACCAGGGGATCATCCGGCGCTTTGTCAATGAATATGAAAGCAAATTCAACGCGCAGACGCCATGCTCCTGACCCCCGGAAAGCTGCTGATACTGGCCAAATGGGTCCTGACGCGTCTCCCCACCACAGTCGCCGTCGATATTACGCATCGATGCAATCTCAAGTGCCGTCACTGTTACTGGTGGAAGCAGGACCATCCCGCTGAACTGGATGACGGCCGGATGATCGCGTTCCTTAAGGCCCTTCGGGCAAGCGGTCTGGCCGCGGCCATCCTGTACGGAGGGGAACCCACGCTCCGGCCCGAGGTGTGCCGGGTCGCAGGGGAAATATTCGATGCGACGCTGGCCTTTACCAACGGGATGAACGGCTTCCCATTGCTGCGAAATGTGCAGTGGATACTTTCCCTGGACGGTCCCGAGGACCTCAACGACAGCATCCGGGGGAGGGGCGTGTATGCCAGGGCCGTGGAGCACCTGAAAACGGCGCCTCAGCCCCCCATCATCCATATGACCATCTCCAGGCTCAATCAGGACAGCCTGAACGAGTTTGCGCGCCACATGATGAAACTGCCGGTTAAGGGGATCGGATTTTCCTTTTACACGCCTGACCGGAGCACGGACGATTCAGACCTCTTCATCCCTCTAAAGGAGAGGGACCGGCTGGTGATGAAACTGCTCTCCCTGCGGAAAAGATATGGGGAGAAGATCGGCTTTACGCCTGCCATGGCCCGCCAGCTGCTGACCACAGGTGATTTTTTCAAGTGGAACCGCTACGCCGACTGCCCGGTGAGCCGCCATATTCGCTGTTTCAAGTCAAATGGCCACCCCAAGGCCTGCACCTATGGGGACACGGCCGACTGTTCCCGATGCGGGTGTGCGGCCGTGGCGGCCTACCGGGGGGCCTTCAAGCCGGTTGACTACCCGACCCTGCGGCTGATCCTGGGCCTGATGATCCCTGAATTGCGGGTTCGGGGGTGCGATATAGGAACCGCGCCATGATCCTTCCAGACATCGGCAAGAAGGGAGGATTGAAAGATCTCTGCCTTGAGGCGGGCGACCAAAGGCAACGCTTTCTTGATCAAGCTGTTACAGGTCGTATTAACCAGACCATCCCTATTACATCAATATTGATGTTGACTTCCAATGGAATTTGCCATAGAATTCTATGAAACCCGCTCCGGGGCATGCCCGGTTCAAGACTTCTTGGACGGGTTAAAGCAATCCGACCCGGGTGACTTTGCGGCGTTGATGGCCGGCATGGCCAAACTTCGAAACAGGGGTTACCATAAGCCGCCCCTTTCCAAGCCCATCGGGGATAATCTCTTTGAACTCAGACACGTGGGCAAGTTGAATTCACGGATGCTCTATTTCTTTTCAAAAGGGAAGAGGATTATCATACTGCACGGGGTTCGAAACAAGGCCAGAAGCATTGCCCCCGGAGATCGGAAGGTTGCTCTGGATAGAAAGCGCGATTGGCACGCGAGGTTTACCCAATGAAACGCAACGGCAAAACCAATTTTGACAGATATCTTGATGAACAACTGGGAGACGCCGAGTTCAGGGACCGTTTCGAAAGGGCGGGTGAAGCCTGGGACGTGGCTATGAAATTGGCTGCCTTACGCAAGGAGGCAGGACTGTCCCAAAAGGAACTGGCCCAAAAAGTGGGGACCTCTCAACAGCAGATCAGTCGCCTCGAATCCCCTTCCTATGAAGGTCACTCCCTGAGCATGCTGCGCCGTATTGCAGCGGTACTCGGAGCGACCGTCCACGTGGATATCCGACGAAGAGACGCTTCCGGCCAGGCAGCCGTAGCTGAAGCGACGCCTGTTTATGATAAGAAATGATGCCTATGTCTCCCTTGCCGATGCAGACAGAAGACGCTTGGGTTTTGGATCAAATAGCAGTGATCGTAACCGTTTACGGGGTTCAGAGGTTAATCGCACGGGAATAACCTGTCAAATTCAGGAGGTTGAAACAACCAGAGGTGAAACGCCGTTTGATTTGGACCTCAACAGACCAGCTACACTTCCATGAGTCTGGCGAGTTCTTGACTTGAGACAGACAGTTGCGTTAAGAAGGACCACTGAGTTAAGCGATATTCAAGATGGTCATTCTATAGGTTTGGGCTCTAAGGCTTTTCAGAGGGGAGAGACATCATGAATAAGCGACCTGCAGGCAAGAAACAACAGAAGCCCAAGAAGAGATCATCGGGAATTGGAGAGGCTGCGGTCCCATACTCACCTCCCTCAAGACCGGTCAGTCCCGCCTTGCAATACACAAGATTCGAAATAAACCATTTCCGGGGTTTCGAGTTCCTTGAGATAGGGCCTTTCAGCCGTGTGAACCTCATCACGGGCATCAATGGCGTTGGAAAAACCGCGGTCCTCGAAGGCCTGTTCCTCCATATAGGCGTCCTCAACCCGCAACTGGCCTTGAGAGTCAATCTCTGGCGGGGCCTGGGAGTTGTCGGGGAATGGATGGGGGTACTATGGAAGACGTTGTTCTGGCAGTTCAGGACAGGAGAGCCCATTGTGCTCGCGGGGGACTGATTCCAACGGAAAAAGAAGGCTCCTTAGTATAAACACCATTCCATCCCCACCCACCGTAGAAAAGGACGCGACCGGCGCCGCAAGCCTGGATGTGTCCAAGGGCATCGATAATGACCTTCTCCTTGAATACAAGGATGAAAAGGGCCGGGTATCGAAAGCCCGGGGAATTCCCGAAAAAAAATCTTGCTGGACATGCAAGTATCAGCAAATCGCAGGGAATAATTTTTTTGGCACTTGCACCTATTTTAGTAAGATTGGCAGACCCAACAAGGATATCCCGAGAAACATTGTGGACGAGGGCTGCAAATTCTGGATCCCAAAGTCCGGATCAGCCAACGGAAAAGGCTCGGGGAGCCAGTGAGCGATGGTGAAAGACAGAATCCCGTCAGGAGGGTGACATGAGTGGACTTGAGCGGTTTCAGGAGCATCTTCGTGCTCTGTTTTCAACTGGATACGGCGGATCTGGATTTCGCGATCTATCGCCTGTTCGCGGCCAGACGGGAGGAGGTGGAACGGTTCATAGATAAGGAACTCCCCGCGAGCGTGGATGCCGCCTTCTCAGATCTCCCGGATGAATTACCTGGCTTGGCTGGATGATTCGGGAATCGTCGCACGGGCTGTGCGACAATCGGAAAGCGAAATCGTCGCACAGCGCGTGAGACAAATCGCTTCATGCCCCCTGCCCCTGGCCGTGACGCGCTTGCCGTGGGGGCATCATGTTGTTCTTCTTCAGAAAGTCAAAAATACCGCCGCCCGCCTCTGGTATGCCGAGGCCGCGGTCGAGCATGGCTGGTCGCGGGATGTCCTGGCCCTTCAAATTGATTCCGACCTTCACGCCCGAAAGGGCAAGGCGGTTACCAATTTCGCGCGAACATTGCCGGCTCCGCAGTCCGATCTTGCCCAACAGTCGTTGAAGGATCCTTTTGGCGCACCCGGTTTACACGCGCCCTGCCCAAGTCTCTCCGTCTCAGTCTTCCCGCGGTTGATACCATTGAGCGGGAACTAAACGCCGTGGTGCGCCGGGGGGAAAAGGAATGAACAGGACCCGGCAATCCGTCCAAAAGGGCGGTTCAGCTTGCCCAGGTCATCATCAGACGCCTTTGGGTTACTCTACCGAGGGGTGTTTTTGTTTGGCAGAGTGGGATTAGTCTGCCGGCCGTTCGTTTTTATCAGCACCCGAGGGCGCACAGCGGAGTCTAATTGAGAGGGGGACAACTCATAGAGGAAAGAGGCATAAGAGCATGGACCCCATGGACCCACCCATCAGAAAAGACGCGCACTCCATAATCTATTGATGCAGCCATCGAGGCCAGCGGATGTTGCTGCGGCGGGTGCGAGACCGCAGAGAAACTCAGTTTTGTCGTGGAGCTGGGCCGACGTTCCGACAACCCTGATGACAGGTTCAAGCGGATTGCCGAATGGCTGGATGCACGCCCTGGTATTCAAAGCTGGAAGGCCGGGGAAGAATTCGATCTGCGGCATGGTGACTGCACGGATTTGGAAGGCGGGGGTTGATAACCCACACAAGGCGATCAAGGAGGTCAAGGCCAACACATTGGGGTGTGGGCAGACAGCCGGATAATCGAGGAGTTGAAAAATGCCGAGAAGAAGATCCCCGGTTCAAATTGAAATCATCGAGAACTCCATTTTCGTTATACGTGGCCTGAAGGTTATGCTGGATAAAGACTTGGCCGAATTATATGGCATTGAAACAAAGAGTCTGAAGCAGGCAGTGAAAAGAAATCCGGATAGGTTCCCTTCGGATTTCATGTTTATACTCACATCTCAAGAGGTTATAAACTTGAGGTCACAAATTGTGACCTCAAGTTCCGATGGTTGGGGAGGCTCGCGATATAGGCCGATGGCTTTTACAGAGCAGGGGGTTGCCATGCTTTCAAGTGTCCTTAGGAGCAGACGAGCGATAGAGGTAAATATAGAGATCATGAGGGCATTTGTAAGATTGAGGGAAATCTTGGCCACCCACAAGGAACTTGCTGCCAAAGTCAGCGATCTCGAAAATCGCATCACAGATCACGATGAACAGATTCAGATGATCTTCGAGGCCATCCGGCAGCTCATGACGCTACCAGAAAAACCGAGAAAAAAGATCGGCTTCGAGGTCAATGAACCCAAAGGTCGGTATGGCAAGCGATCCAGGAAAACGGAGGGTTGATGGCAGGACCATCGAGACTGTCGCATAGAGGAGATGTGTGCCGATCAGATTCACGCCTGGCAAAAATGCCGGTATACCTAGATGATTAAATTAGCCCCGTCTCACGCAAGGACTTATACTTCTTCCCACAGCGGAGTGCCATACTTATTGTTGGAAGAAAGGAGTTTTCGTTTAATGTAATACGCCAGCGCTTCTCGACATCTCACTATCCGATACCCACTTTCCTGGGTTTCATAGTTCTTCAACACCGCGTCCTGGGTTTCCATAGGTAATTTCGGGTTTGGACGAAATCGTAATGTAGTAAATGTATTCCATATCTTGTCCTCTGCAGAAGACACCCACTCCTCGTTTGTAATTTCCGCCCACAAAATCCTCGAGAGAACGAAATCAAGAAAATACTGTTTCTGGTGGCAGTAGGCCCGCAAGTGATAACGATCCTCGGCAAAAACCAAGTGATTTGGCGATATGGACCGGACCGTCAGGGATTCTAGGTTTTTGCTGCGGTAATTGATTTGAACTACCTGTTTCCGCAGCAGCGCAGAAAGAACCGTTCTGATAGTTTCCAGAGGCAACTCTGGTCGCAGTAATCTGTCCACATCGGTCAGTTCTATGTCGCTCCACCCTCGCTCTTCCCTGTAAAACCCGGCAAGCGTTTGCCCTCGGAGGTAATCGAGAAAACGAATCGGTGCAGTCCGAATATAGCTTGGCGAAAAAGAATCTTCGGGAACATGTCTTTTGCGTTTCGGATCATATCGCATTTGTCGGGGATGTCGGCGCCGGTAATCATCGATAGTGGTCTGAGCCGATTGTCGTGTGATCCCGAAGGCTTCGGCTAGGTCGCTGGCTCTAAGGCCCTCCCCCCAGAATAGCCGCGTCTCGATAAACTCAAACCGAGCGAGCATAAACATGTCAAGTTTCTTGACATGTTTATTCCTTATAGGTCCTTCTTTTTTCTTGACTCTCATTTCTGCCATCGCCTATGGTATTTTCGAAACATAAAAACAGGAGGACATCACCATGCATCGCGTCCGAATCACATTACCAAAAAGGAAAAGCGTTGACTATCGCAATATCGATACCCTTCATGACGCCCTGGTCAATGCTTGGACAGCTGGAGGAGCCCCCGCAGAAGCAGTGGTCGGCCCAAATGCCGGCATGTGGCATTTCGCTGCTCTGGGATGGCGTCAGAAAGAAGGGAACAAGGTGCATACCCTTGTGGTCGGTAGCCCGGATCCGCAATTAGGGACCTGGCTGTCGGAGATGGACCCAGCCGATATCCGGCATGCAAGGGCGGCTACGGGCGAAGCCGTTGACTTTTCCGCTGCAGAAGTGCGAATCGACCCCGACCCTATCGCACCGGGTCTGACATCTCTGGGCGTGGTCATGCTTTCGCCTCTGGCCGTGTCCCGAAAGGAAAACAGCAAGCGGCAATGGGTATCACATGTGAACGAGGTGGACTTGAGTTCCGCGGTGAGTGCGCGGCTTTCAAGAGTGGCGGATCGTCCGGTTCAGCTTAAGGTTGAGCCTGATCGACTTTATGTCCGCTGCAACCAGAAACACGACTCGCTGATACCGCTCAAAGAGTTTGCGGACGGCCGAAAAAGCTTCGTCATAGGCATGCGCGTCCCCTTGGTTCTCCAGGGTGCCGAAGAAGATCTCCGCTTGGCCTGGTACGCGGGAATCGGCGAAAAAAATCGCTTTGGTTTTGGGTGCATCGGCTTGGTGGAAAAGGGGGTGGGACGATGATCCAAAAGGAGTGGGGGGAAACCGCGTCCCAGATAGCCGCGTCGGTTTACAGACGCTTTTTAGCCGAAGTGGTCGAGCGCCATGTGATTAATGATCGTTTGGGTGGGCCGTTGGGTGAAGAGACGCGGAAGAAAGTGGAAAATAAATTCATGATCGATCCCAGAATTCCGCGTTTAATGTCTATCAGCGGCAAGGGGGGGATAGCCCCAACCCAAGAAAAGCAAGACATTTACAGCAAGTTTTCTAACGTAAGTATGCTCGATCATCTTCTTTCCGTCGCCCGAGGGGCCATTACGTTGGCTGCACTGGATTGGATGTGCCAGAATCCTGAGATGGACCCGAGTGTTCTGGAACAGCGGTTGTGCGTGCTGGCGGTCATCGGCTTCTGCCATGATCTGGACAAGGATCTCCAATTGAAGAGAAACGCGCCATTGGAAACGGACATGGTCTCAGAAAGGATGGCTCGGTACGGCATCCATGCATTTCTGGGGGCCGTTGACGCTTCACTGACTCCTGATGCGCTTCGATATCTGTTGGAGAAGGTGGAAGCCACCCAGGCCCATCGAACGCCCCCGGATGAATTACCCCCCCGTGAATACGAGTCCCTTCCCCTTTATGTGCGACTTGCTGACCGGTTGGACGGTACATGGCTTTCGACCGAGCCCGAAACAGGTGGCTTGGAAGGTGTTATCCGCCTGCTTTCCAGCGATCAAAGCTGTCTTCACACGGATATTTTAAGAAATTGGAAGGCTATTCATATTTTCGATCCGCACCATCCGTTTCTCCTGGATGAACTCCAGCGATGGCTGTCGCTCATGAGCCTGGAACTGGCAGGGATGCCCCCATTGATTGAAGTCCATCAGGATGGCCATTTGTTTGTGCTGATTCCGGAGTCTTCGTACAATGATATCGTGACGAGTGCGCTGGATCGACTGTGTCATCACCTCCCTTTCAAAATGAGGCTTGATGTCTCCAACCGAGGGGTCCCTTCCCTCTATGAAGGCCAGCCCACGCACGAAGAGATGATAGAATTCATTGTAAATCGACTGACGTCCAAAGATCTCACAGATTTGTTCAAGATCAAAAACGAATTGAGAGATTCACTGAAACCGTTGCTCAAGGATCTGCTGTCGGATATCGGACTGGCGCCGGTATGGCCGAAAAATCCCACTGGTGCCTTGACGACGCTCTATGCGTCCTTCGACGGCATTGAGCCAAGCGACAGAGAGTGGCTTTACCTCGCTGCCCATCTGGTGCTGCTGCTTAATCTGAAGGTGAACGCGAAACCCAAGAACGGTGTTTTACAACCCACTGAACGGGAAAACCAACTATTGGTTGCTGTTAATATGGAGCGCCCACACTGGATCGCCAATATCTCAGACGACACCTCCCGCCGGACTGTGACGGCCTTGTGGGCTGTCGCCCTGGCCACAGAAGACGGTGGTGTTCTTGAGCGGATATGGGAGAGTGATGCTTGCCTGTTACAAAAATGGCTGGAAGGTCAGGGTCAATCTCCTGGCCTGAACCAATTTATCCAGAGAGAAGGCGCCGCAGTGGTCGACGGTGTCCGAAACCGCCTGGCGCGTCTGCTGGCCGGCACACGGGTTGTTGCAGAAGATGAGTCCGCGGAAGGGCGATGTCTTTTCACGGATGAACCAGTGGATTTTAAATGCACCATCAATCAGGCATCCGGGCTCTACGGTGTCAAGGTTTCGGCTTTTTCCGGCCGGGAGGGACGTCCCGAACTGATCACCTCAGAAAAGTCTCACACCAATGTCGGGTTCACCTCCATAGCGGAACATAGAATGAGATCGGACGTTCACGAAATTCAGGGTGGAAGAGAAAGCGGGGTGCCCACGCTGATTTCATCTCCTACCACCAGCGGACTGTTTGGTGGCCTCGGTTTGACCGAAGACCGGGCCATGGGGGCCATGTCCCTTTATGATCTGACCCGATATGAGATGAAAAAGGGTCGGGTTCTGAAGGGAATAGAAGCATATCAGGGTCGCCACCGAATGGCCCGCCTGGAAAGGATTCCCGAAACCCTTAAGGGGCAAGTCGATTTTCTTCGGATGCTGATCACCGCCGCCCGGCGCTTGGGGCGCCCAATTCATCTGTTTCGTGGCCTGCCTATCCTTCGGAAAGAGTATTTTTATTTCGATGCCATGCCCCGGGTTTTAGTGGAACTTCTAGGCGATAACGGATTGTATCTGGAACAACTTCCACTTGCCCTTGATCGGCTTCACATGGCGTCCGATCTGCTCGAAACCAACGGTCTGGGATATGAGGTGCTCATGCAGTATGCCGGGAATAGGACTCGGTTTGGTGCCATGTGCCTCGCGTGGTGCCATTTGAAGGATCGTGAGGAAAAAAGGTCTGCGTTGTCAAACCGTTTATATTTGGAATTCACTAATTGTATGGAGGATGAAGGACTCATGAATGAACAAGATGGTGCATTGGTGAGGTTAGGTAGGGCCGCGGCCGGCATTCAGAGAAACCCTGGCAGCGCGGCCTCGGCCAATGAAGAATTGATGGTTTTCAAGATTTGCCTGGATACCGCCAACGAGGCACGCCGCATCGGACAGGAGGACGCCGCATCCCTCGGCTATGCGATCGCGGGGGAACTGGAGACCAACCTGATTCGGAAAAACAAGGCATGGAAGGATAAAGGTTTCATCGATAATTGCCTCGCGGTGGCCGAACTGTTCGTCAACGATGTCTGGTTTGGGGTCTTGGCCGGCAAAAGTCCCACCCAGAAAAGTCGACGGATTCTTTCCAGCATCTACCGCATGGCTTTCTTGAAAACGCATCATGACCGTGTGAATGAAAATCGGAATAACATCCAAAAGGAGGATAACGAATGAAACGATTTATCCCTTATCTGGGCAACATCGACTTATTGGTGACGGCCAGCCCTAGCGAAAGCAAGGGCAAGAAAGATGAATATATCCATCCAGCGCTAAAAAACCTTGGGTGCATCAATCTTGTAGTGATCCGGGAAGCCATCGCCCCGGTGGTGTTCCGGAATGCGGAGCAGGAAATTACGGATATTGAGGTTTTGGATGAGCCTTACGTTCGCGCTGTTCCCAACAAATTTAAATATCCGGAAAAAGGCCGCGGCCTTCAAATTCTCCGCGCTTATGGGGTTGGGGGACGACTGCCTCAGAACAAGACGATCCTCCGCAAGGATCAGAAGCCGTCGGACGCCTATGATCTGAATACTCTGGTTTTCGGCGATTCCACCACCCATGACACGCGGATTCTGCCGGTGCGGGCCGGAGTAAACTATTCCGACGGGCTGAGCCTTTTGCCTAAACATCTGTGTGTGGATGAAAGCTTTCACAATCGGGCCATGGAGGACGGCACTTTGTTCGATGCCGAAAGCAAGAAGAACAGCGAACATCTGTTTACCCGCTATTTCATCCTGCCGGGGACCTTGATGGTGCAGGTCCTGTCCACTCGGGGCAAGGTGCTGCCTCTGGAAGGACTGGACCACCTGCTGCTCTCCATGGGGCTTGCCGGTTCCTATGGCGGGCAGACCTCCATCACCGGCGTCAACATCCATTCCCGTCTGGTGGGACTCTATGGCAGTCGGTTTGAGAGGGCCGAGACATCTCCTTACGAGGTGGTAAAGGCCATGACCGGAAAGGGCTTAGACCTGAAGAGTCCCAACGTGGTGACTGAAAAGCTCCACGAGTTGCTGTCACCTCTCCATGAAGCGGCCATGGGACCCGACGAAGCCCAGGCTTATCAACGCAACCTGGTGGAACGGTTCGAAGCGGATGATCCCGAGTTGAAGGATCAATATATCAAGGCCGCGCCCAAAGTGGCGGAACTGTTCGACAGCTGGTTCGGTACGGGGAAATCATCATGACTATCAAGGCAATTCCAGTGATGGCAAGGACCCTGTCGCCGTTTTGCTACCACAGCCTGATGGTTCAAGGCGGCACAGCCACTCTTCCCGAATTGATCGGAGACCGGGCGGCCGCTTTTGCGTTGGCTGCCGCTCTGGGCATGACTGCGGCCCGACTGGGCCTTCCCCCCAAAAACTACCGCCATCATCTTGCCGCCATGCCGTATCGGACATCTGTGTTCATCACGGAACATCCTCTGCTACTGCCTCCATTAACTCGCCGATTGAACCTGGACGCTGAGGCCGGACTCCAGCGCAAGATCCAGGACGTGGCCAAAAAGGGTAACTTGAAGGATTTCTTCCATGTCCAGGAAGTCCCTCCGGAACAGAAGTTCAAGGGCGCAGTATTTGGGCTGGAGGGCTTCGATCCTTTTGATGCGTCAGGGCAGGCTGAAATCGTTATTCGTGTGGGGCTGCACCGCAACGGCATGGTGCTGTTGAAAAGGGCGGAAGGCAACGAACCGGTCCGCCTCAATGCTGCCACTGCTGCCATGTTCGACCGTGAATTGTCGGTGGAGCGGTACTGCCTCCATTCCATGCAATTGACTCCCCCTATGGAACTCGATGATGCGGCAATGGAAGTGATCCAATGGATGTGACTATTTCGAGGCATTGCGTGGAGAGTGATCCGGAATCCGGACTCTCTCCGCTGCAGCAGGAACTGCTGAACCGGCAGGAGAAGGTTCGAATCGCCGATGCGCCCACAGGGGCCGGCAAGAGTTATGCATTCCAGCGGGCCATGATGGCGGGCGAACGCATTCTCTTTGTCGTACCTACGCGGCGATTGGCCCAAAATCTTATTGCAGGACTGCACGAATCCCTGATTCGGGACGCAGGATGGCGGGCAGAAGCGGCAACGCAAAAGCTGGCCCTTTGGACCTCCGACGCCACTGAAGCATTGAAGGCCGGTGGTGAAACAAACGTGGGCGCACGCCGGGTCCGCGAGATATCTGGGCTTAATATCGCTCTCGAAGGCGGTGAAATGATCGTTGCAGTGCCCGAAGTCGTGAGTCATTTGCTATTGAGACGGAGAAGGGAAAAAGGCCAGACCGACATGGGCGTCTTTGAGATACTCAATCAATTTGAGCATATTGTCTTTGACGAATTCCACACCATCGCCCCGAGAGGATTCGGGCTAGCCGCGGTCTTCGCCAAATTGGCCACTGAATATCCCGGAAGCCGGGCACGAGTCAGTTTCTTGTCTGCCACTCCGCTGGATATCCAGGCCGTCCTTCGTCGGATCGAGATTCCAGACAGTCAGATCGTTCATCTGAAGGAGACTTTGACTTCCACTGGGCGGCCCGTCCATGGCCATGTTCAGCTCTCGCTCCGGGATTGCGGGGACATGGTCTCTTTGCTTCACAGTGAAACCGCGGCCATCCGCGAAGAGATTCGGTTGGACCGTCAGGTGGTCGTGATTTACAATCGGCTGGCCGACCTTCAGCGGGATTTGCCTAAACTGGAGGCGATGCTGAGGGCAGCAGGGCTTCCGGAAGGCCGAGTTCTTCTCATCGACAGCATTGACGACTCAAGGATCAACATCGCTCATCCTGATTATTTTTCGGCCGGTCGGAATAACCTCCCTGAACAATTCGACATGCTGATCGCCACGGCCAGCGTAGAAATGGGGGTAACTTTTCGGGCTAACTTATTGTTCATGGAGCCGGGTTTTGAGCCGCTCAATTTCCTTCAGCGATACGGCCGGGCTGCAAGGGGCGACCACGATGGCCGGGTGATCGTCCGGATTGACGACGATTTTCGCAACCAATACTCTTGGTTCGTTTCATTGGAAAAATGGATTTCAGCCCACAGTGGTGAAAGACTTAGCATTAATGATTTGACAGAGACGTTGAGCCGTCAAATGCGGCAGCGATTTAAAGATCGCCCTCAAGATGGAAGGCGCTATTTCGGCAATTTGCCCAACCAGGCAGCTTATTCGGCGGGTCTCTTCTGGAATGTATTGATGGGACACTTCAGCAACCAGGGTCATCGCTGGAAGCACCTGAAGGAGTTTCAGCCGCAACCGGCCAAGGCGGTTTTCGCCTTGATTAGGAAAGTTCGAAAGATGGAAACGGATGCTCGAATCGGGCCGATCGTCAAGGATTGGTGCGACCGATTCGAAGAAGAGGCCCGCACGCTTCGGGATATCGATAAAGGTGTGCGAGTGGTTGACGGATCCGGTGAAAAATGGCGCGCATCCGAGATCTGGCTGCGTCGCAACACCGACATCTTGGATCGATTTCCGGTTGTGATGGGCGAGGATGGCCAGGAGGAGGTGCATATTCGGGGGACCTTGGGCGACAGCCTCTTGGACCGTCCGCAGTTCATCAAAGCAAATCGCCGGGTCCGATTCCCCCATACTGAATACGTAGCGGAATTGGATGACGATGCCTTTCTAATCGATAGTTGGTGTCGGGCTTTTCGTGATGCAAGGGGTCTGGGGGCCCTCGCATGGGAAAAACATCCAGAGGCTATGGCTGCGACCGAAACCCTTGTCCGGCTGACGGGACTGGTGGTGACCGATGAGATGGCGGTGGATTCGTGCGGAACCATTTTATGAGCGTGTCGAACGGCTGGGACTCCATGGGCTACATTTCCAGCATGTTACTCTGTGCGAACGGCGCGCTTGGATGTATTTTCACGGGATCAATTTCGCCCAGTGGCACGCCAGGGTAGCTACGGGGACGGCCAAGCACCAATCGAGTTATGCCAGGGATCATTCGGTCGAAGGACTGATGGGCCTTGCCCCTGACCGGATCAATTGGGATGATCGCATCGTTTATGAAAACAAGGGAACAGGCGGTGCAGTTGAGGCATCCGACAACCAGACGGCCTTTTATGCCGTGATGCTCTCCATCGCCACCGGGAAGGGATGGCGGGCCGTGACGCACGTCCTGTCCACCCGGCGAGGACGGGAGGTCCCGTTGGATGCAAATCGCCTTGAATCGCTATGGCGGGCCTCGGAGCGGCTGGAGGAACTCGCCCGTTTGGAAGCGCCCCCACAGGCAACGCGAATCCGACTTTGCGATACCTGCTCTTTGTCGGGTTTTTGTGGATTCGAGTAAAGGAAAGGATATCTGAGGTGGAAACCCTTTTCGTCTCCCGCGATGCGGTCCTGAAACGGAAAGAGAACACCCTGTTCATTTCAGTGAACGGGGAGGCACGACCGTTTCCGATTGAAAAGATCCGCCATATCGTCCTCATGTCGGAAAGCAGGTTGAATTCACGGCTACTGTGTCTATGCGGCGCCAATGGTGTACGTATCTCCGTGTTTGATTATTATGGCTATTTCAAGGGAGCGTTCGAACCTATTGACCAGAGCGCGTCTGGCCGCGTGAAATTGGAACAGGCCAGGTCCATTCTCGATCCATCGGAACGGATGGGAATTGCACGGGAGCTGGTCCGGGGAGCAGGGCACAACATGCGTGCCAATTTGCTGTATTATCGATATCGGGGCGAGATGGGGGTGAACAGCGCAGTCCAACAGATGGATGCGCTCATGGAGAGGATCGGGAAGGCACCCGATCCACCCGGCTTAATGGGTATGGAAGGCCAACTGCACCAACAGTATTACGCCGCATGGCGGCATATAGATCCAGGCCTCGATTTCGGACGGCGGGTTCGTCGTCCGCCGAATAATCCGATCAACTGTTTGATTTCATTCCTGAACCAAATGACCTACGCTGTCGTGCGTCACGAGACCTGCAAGACCCACTTGGACGGGAGCTTGAGCTGGCTGCACGCCCCCGGAAACGGTCGCTCGTCTCTCAGTCTGGATTTGTCGGAACCGTTTAAGCCTTTGTTTACAGACGTGTTGATCTTTCGGATGACCCGGAAGAGAATGATCAAGGATAATTGGTTTGAACAGCACGACGGCGTTTGTCTGCTCACGGAGTTGGGGCGTCGACATGTGGCTGAACAGTTTTCGGGCCGATTGGAGGAGACCGTCCAAAAGCGTACCTACCGGGAGTGGGTTTATCGGGAAGCCCTAAATTTGGAACGGCATGTCATGGGGATCGCCGAGTATGAATCCTTCAAGCGAAGACTTTAAACATGTATGTTCTAATGACCTATGATGTTGAAGCTAAACGTACGGAAAAGTTCAAAAAGCTGCTCCGAAAATACCTGGATCATATACAGTATTCAGTTTTCAGCGGTGATCTGTCGGAAGCCAAGCTGATCGAACTGCGACGTTCTATAAGCCGACTTTTGCAACCGGGAGAACGGGTTACGGAGGTGACGGCAGCCAATCGGAAAAACGTCGATGTCGTCCATTTTGTGAAAAGGGAAAGCGGCAAAGGGGAGGCAAAGCAATGCAGAGACAATTCCCATTCAACAGATTTTGGTGTGCTGTAGATTTTGACTTCGATCTGGAAAGAAGGTTTGGTGTCTGTGGGATGACGTAACTCTTATTGGGATAGCGAATGGTTTTAGCCTCCCCTTGCCCGATTCTAGCGGAAAAAGCCAATGAAATGAAGGGTTATCTATCCCCATGAGGGGTTATGAGATGCAACATCAAATTGAGGTGCAATGGGTTCCGTCCGGTTATCTATCCCCATGAGGGGTTATGAGTTGATGGTATCGGTCGGCTCCCAGCCGCCGTCGATCGTTATCTATCCCCATGAGGGGTTATGAGACGCCAATCTCAGCGGCTATTTCCCGGCCTTGCTTGCGTTATCTATCCCCATGAGGGGTTATGAGACGGATCCCAGGCTCTGGGCCGCTGCGTCCAACAGCGTTATCTATCCCCATGAGGGGTTATGAGATCGTGCAACCTTCACCAGGAACGTCAAATAATATCGGTTATCTATCCCCATGAGGGGTTATGAGTCGCCGAACAGCGACCCGGCCAGCCCGGCAGCACCGGTTATCTATCCCCATGAGGGGTTATGAGCTGCATATCCGAGCCAGAAAATCAGCTCCACGCACACGTTATCTATCCCCATGAGGGGTTATGAGGCGTACATGAGCCTGTTTATGATCGCCATCTTTCTCGTTATCTATCCCCATGAGGGGTTATGAGCCCATTGCCGACGACCTGGACGTGAGCCGGAGCAACGTTATCTATCCCCATGAGGGGTTATGAGACGTCGAAAACAAGGCCGTCACCGTCCTCACGCCAGGTTATCTATCCCCATGAGGGGTTATGAGATCACCGGGGCCGTGGACATCTGCACCCGCAAGGCCGGTTATCTATCCCCATGAGGGGTTATGAGGAGGAGTCAGTTACCGTGACGCCGGGCGAGGATCCCGTTATCTATCCCCATGAGGGGTTATGAGATGCTGACCAGGTCCTGACCGGCTTCGTAGTACAGAGTTATCTATCCCCATGAGGGGTTATGAGGCCTCCACCATCGACGATCGCTTGCCCCGGGTGGCCGTTATGTATCCCCATGAGGGGTTATGAGTTGTCCAGGTATATGGGCCGGTGGCCTTCCGGGATTGTTATCTATCCCCATGAGGGGTTATGAGTCGATCTTTTTACCGTTGGCCTCTTTGACCGGGTCCAGTTATCTATCCCCATGAGGGGTTATGAGAACAGGGAAGTGTCTTCGTCCTGTTCGGTGTTGATGGTTATCTATCCCCATGAGGGGTTATGAGATTGATAATGCGCCGGTCCCCGTCCGCATAGTTCTTGTTATCTATCCCCATGAGGGGTTATGAGAAAATCGCGGCCACCATCGACCGGATGGAGAAAAACGTTATCTATCCCCATGAGGGGTTATGAGATATTTTGACGCGGGCGACGATGTAAATTGCCAGGCGTTATCTATCCCCATGAGGGGTTATGAGCCCCAGCTCCTGGCCCTCCAGCGGGGCGGGGTCCGCGTTATCTATCCCCATGAGGGGTTATGAGATCCGGGAATCGAACGTATCCCCGGCCATGACAATCGTTATCTATCCCCATGAGGGGTTATGAGCGCTGCTCGGACATTTTGCCCTTGCTCTTGGTGCCCGTTATCTATCCCCATGAGGGGTTATGAGCCGTGATAGTTGCTGTTGGATGCCAGCGGGTCGCCGGTTATCTATCCCCATGAGGGGTTATGAGATAACTATTTGAAAAAGGTCATGATCGGGATGCATGGTTATCTATCCCCATGAGGGGTTATGAGCAGGTCACGGTGTGGGCCGCGCTCTGGGCCGTGTACTGTTATCTATCCCCATGAGGGGTTATGAGTCCTTGGCCTCGGCATAGATGCCTATGTCCAGCACCGTTATCTATCCCCATGAGGGGTTATGAGTTCATCGCCGCGCTTATGGATCGGTACGATCAGCCCAGTTATCTATCCCCATGAGGGGTTATGAGACTTGCAGGTTGATGACGATGTCGCCGTCGTCACGGGTTATCTATCCCCATGAGGGGTTATGAGATGTCCCCCTTGTAATACAGGGTTGAGCTATTCCAGTTATCTATCCCCATGAGGGGTTATGAGATGCGGGATTTGCATTTGCTGGTTTTGCCCACAATGGTTATCTATCCCCATGAAGGGTTATGAGGCAGACATGGACCGGGCCGTCCAGGGGATCACCCAGTTATCTATCCCCATGAGGGGTTATGAGACAAATACGAGGTATCACGGCAAACGGGGGGAGGGGGTTATCTATCCCCATGAGGGGTTATGAGTACGAGAACAAGCAGGGCACTTGGAATTCATACCCTCGTTATCTATCCCCATGAGGGGTTATGAGATCGTAGCCGCGTACTCGTCCGGGTAGGCTTCCTTGGTTATCTATCCCCATGAGGGGTTATGAGGAAGTCGGTGGCCCGGTAGTCCTTGACCAGCCTGCGGGTTATCTATTTCCATGAGGGGTTATGAGGTTGGATAGCACTTTTGGGGGCATCGGAGTTGCATGGTTATCTATCCCCATGAGGGGTTATGAGTTTCTTCCACAATCCGGGCAGTCAATTAAGGCCATAGTTATCTATCCCCATGAGGGGTTATGAGATCATGGCGATCGCCGCCGCGCCCACGATCCCGCCCGTTATTTATCCCAATGAGGGGACAAAACCCTTGACAAAGTATCAATTGATACCATAATAAATGGTAAGACCATCCAATAAAGAATTGTTTGGGAAGTTGCGAGATGCCAGAGCAGCAGTTCGGCGCGCGGACATTTTTCTGATCGATCCGGACGTGATCGCGGAAGATGCCATTGAACTTGGGTATGATATCGGGAGTGAACTGCTGGAGGTGCTCGGGGAACTCCTGGAGAAAATGTCAGTGATTCAATATGCCGGGTCGCATCCGCCGCAACGGTCTTATAAGAAGGAGATCCAAGGCTTGTAGCTTTTTTTCTTCGTGGTGGGCAGCCTTCGTTTCAGATGCAGGGTCTATTTCAAATTTGCCTTAACCGAAAGGCACTTTGGTTGGTGTCCCTTCATCAGGACCGCCCCATAGAGGAGTCAGCATGAAAATCATACCTTGCCCTAAGGGACATGGCCCAATGGCGCTTAAACAACTGTGCAAAAAGAAAACGTTCAAAGGCGTTGATATTGAGTATAAGGCAGACCTCTTTGTGTGCCCGGTCTGCGGGCTTGAGGCGGGGACAGTACAAACCGCCGGAGCTGTACAATGCGCTATTGCGGACAGCTACCGTGAGAAAGTCGGGCTTTTGACCAGCCGGGAAATCAAGTCTCTACGCGAGACAAAGAGTCTGACGCAACAGCAATTAGCGGATGCCATGAACGTGGGGATAGCCAGTGTTAAACGCTGGGAAACGGGCCTGGTTCAGAGCAAGTCCATGGACCAGGCCTTGCGGATCGCATTGGAGTGCAACACCCATTCGGACAACTATACCGGCAATCGGAAAATGAATTTGCCCAGGATTAAACTCGTCGCTGTGACATTAGAGAGAGAACTCGGCAGGCGATTGCTCAAAGCAGGGGATAAGTTTTTGTTTTTGGCAAAATATTTGTGGTACGTTGATATGCTTGCCTTTCGACACCTCGGAAAAGGGTTGACAGGAGCCAGTTACGCTGCGCTTCCCTATGGACCACAATTGAACAACTATAGGGACCTCGTTAAACCGATTAAGGACGCTAATGGGAACGATGCCGAGCCCCTTTCGGCTGAAGAATTCCGTATCATCGATAAGGTGGCTGAACGGTTTCCAAATGATGAGGATGTCTACAAGGCCGCACATCAAGAAGAAATCTGGAAACAGTTGCCAACTGGCGCTTTGATCCCTTATTCGCGAGTCGGTGAGTTGACCGGAATTTGAGATGCTGTCGCAGCAGGGAACATCAAGAAAGAGGGGCTGTGAGCGTATTCCAATCAACTTTGATGCATTCGTAAAAAGTCGTCACCCCGTTGAAAAACGGGGTCCATGGGTTTTGTAACTGATTGAATCCCGCTGTTGCGGGACTGGATTCCGGCCTTCGCCGGAATGACGAAAAATGACATTTCCTGACTTTTTACGAGACCATCGACTTTACATCTCAGATATTTCATGTAAAATTGAGTGGGTTTTCTTTACATTAAGGCCGGGGCATGTAAAGAGCCGGGCCATTGTTTTGGGTTGGTGAATTGCCCGGATGTCGTCTTCTGGTTCGGAAATGAAAGGCACAAAAGTAACCAAGTTCGCTTTATCGAACCGTACTGGGCCTCACTATGAATGGGAGAGCAAGCTGCAAAGCAAAGGTCCAATACACTGCCAAAAAAAGGAGGCGTTAAATGGCTGAAATGATGCTTTCGGAGAGAGAATCTGAAGCGTTACGCCAAATCAAGGCAAAGGTGACGGCGGCATTTCACGTGGTGGATTTTGTGCTGTACGGTTCTGCTGCGAGAGGGGAGGCACATGAGGAGTCAGACTTCGACCTGATGATCGTGGTCTCTGAACCCATTTCCCGCTTCAAACGCCACGAAATTACAGACATTGTTTTTGATGTCAATTTGGAGTTCGGGACCAACTTCAGCACGCTGGTAGTGGATCAAGACTCCTGGGAAACGGGGATGTTATCCGTGCTCCCACTGAGAGACGAGATCATTAGAGATGGGATACGTCTATGAACAATCAGGAGAAACGCTCCGCTGTTATCGCATTCTGGTTTGAAAAGGCAGAAGAAAGCCTATCCGCTGCTCGGCGAGAATTTGAAGCAGGATCTTTAACCTTTGCAATAAATCGGATTTACTATGCGGCCTTTTATGCGGCATCGGCGTTGTTAATGGCGCACAATTTGTTTTTCAGAAAGCATTCCGGGGTACGCGCAGCGTTTCATCAGCAATTCATCAAGCCCGGTCGGCTTGAGCGGAAATGGGGCCGGCTCTATGATCAGCTTTTTGAGGATCGGCAGGAGGGGGATTATATGGTCTTCATTTCTTTTGAGCCGACTTACGTAGAGACCCAGTTGAATGAATGTGAACAGCTTATAGAACAACTCCGGCCCTTGATAAAATCCAATCCATAAAATTATGCGAGACTACAAATCACTAAATAGGCCGGGAATGTTGTGAATTCCGATACCTGCTTCTTTCACCTGACATACCAGACTATTTGAGATCATGGATAAGCGTGCAGAGAACCAATATGTGCCGGACACAGTATCAGCTCCTGGCGAAGGGGCCATCCCTGCAGGAAAACTGAAGCTTGTGGCTGCCTGGATCGAGCTGCATAGAGAGGAATTGATGGCTGATTGGGAGCTGGCAAGCCAGGGAGAGACTGTTTTTCCGATTGATCCGCTCCGATAGGAGGTGAATCCATGAACCCCAGAGTCAAATCGGTACGCCCTAATCCGGATTATACCCTCACCATCGTCTTCGAGAATGGAGAAACCAGACGCTTTGATGTGAAACCCTATCTTGAAAAGGGGGTATTCAAGGAACTTCGGGCGCTGAAGAATTTTAACTCAGTGAAGGTCTTCCTGGGCAGCATCCAGTGGAGGGACGGTCAGGACCTTTGTCCGGATACGCTCTATATGGACAGCGAACCCGTTTCCGAAATCCTGGACAGCTCTGACTGGGAAACCGATCGTATCCCAATCGGCGTTGCTGAGTCTCAGGCGGATTTTGACCATAACAAATAGTACCGCATTTGAGCTTGCAGTAGAGCACGCCAAGGGAAGATGGTGGCTATTCTTCCCTATGAATAGTCTGAAATGAGAGCAGAAGATGTGCGCTATGACAACCCTCACGATGGAATTGCAGGTTTAACCTTCCGTCATTCCGGCTCGGTTTTAGCCGGAATCCAGAAATACGATGGCGAGGATTCCGGCCAAGGGCATGCCGGAATGACGGGACAGCACACTGGATCTTGGTTGCGGTTATCCGCATTGGGTTTCGAAGGCGGATAGGAGACAGACGTTAGACAGACGGGGACGTTCTAAGGTTTTTAGGTTTCTCCGGATAAGTATGGTTTTAAGGGAATGGTTGTGAGGAATCAGTGCATCTGTGCCAGTCCCGTGTTTTCGATTGAGAAATATGTTGTTCGGGCTGCAGAGGCGGATCTGGGGCGGATTGCCGCAGCTATTAAATGGTATGAACTGGGCAGGATTTCACAGAATGAAGGGGCTGAGATCTCAGGTCTTTCCAGATCTGAATTCATGGATGCGCTATCCTAGGCCAGTGTGTCTCCGTTGCAGATTAGCCCGGAACAACTCCGCGAGGAGCTGGCCGATGCGGACGGAAAGGGATTGGGAACTCCGTGAAGACAATGGTTAAGTTCAAGGAAGGAGGGAGTGGCGGAGCTTGAGGGTTACTCCAAAAAATGATAAATAATAGTTATGTGATCTTGACAAGGGGAGGTATCGTCAATTGAAAACATTATCAATCACCGTTCCGGACCATCTGGCCGAGCAAATTCACGATTATGTTCGCTCCGGTTTCTTCATGTCTGAACCGGACGTTGTTGTGGCGGCGATTTCGGAATTCATCCGGCGCAACCGGGTTGACCTGATGGAGCGTTTTGCCTGCGAAGACATTGCGTGGGCCAAGAATGAGGCCCATGCTGGCCAATGAGAACCATCGTTTGTGATGCCGGACCGATCATCCACCTTTATGGGGCCAACTCTCTGCAACCAATGCATCCGGAATGATAAGGAGGTACACCGTGACAACACTGATCATGGAATTGCCCGAAACCGTATTCTCAGCTCTCCACGCGGACCCAAAGGAGTTCACCCGGCAAATGCGGATTGCCGCAGCTATTAAATGGTATGAACTGGGCAGGATTTCACAAAACAAAGGGGCGGAGATCGCAGGTCTTTCCAGATCTGAATTCATAGATGCGTTATCAGAGGCCAGTGTGTCTCCATTGCAGATTAGCCCGGAACAACTCCGCGAGGAACTCGCTGATGCGGATTGAAAATGTTGTGGTGAACAGTTCCCCTCTGATCGTTCTTTTCAGAAGCGGGCAGGCGGACTTAATTCCGAAGCTCTTCAGGAAAGTCATCGTACCTGAACAGGTATACGCTGAGGTCCTGCCTGGGAAAATGGATGACGCCGCAAGGATATCACTGCCCCGGACAGAATGGGTCATCAGGAAAAAGGTGGGGATCACTCTTCCTGTAGCTGCCTGGAACCTGGGAAATGGGGAATCTGCGGTGTTTTCGTATGCCCTGGAAAACCCCGGCGCCAGAGCGCTTGTGGATGATCTTGCCGCACGCAGATGTGCCAAGGCCTTTGGAATTCCGACCTTAGGCACCGGCGCCCTTCTGGTTCTTGCCAAACGACGCGGTTTGATTCATTCAGTGAAAGACGGGGTCAAATCGCTTACGGATGCAGGATTGTATCTCTCCGATTCCGTTGTCCGATTGCTCATTTCCGAAGCGGGAGAATGAGGGCTGACCAAGTCGGGTTAGGCCGCATCAGCATAAACTGCCTGGAACAATAGCATACGCAGCTATCGTGAAGGCCGGACCCGGACGGAAAAAGATGATAGGATTCCATGAAAAGAATTTCCGACATCCCTTTGCAGGATCGCCCCCGGGAAAAACTCCAGCAGAAAGGCGCCCAATCCCTGTCTGATCAGGAGAACAACGACTTGGATGGAGACTAACCACTCGAAGCCCCCTAAACCTCTCCCCATCTCCCGGTAATCGACGTGCCGCAGAAGGTGCACCGGCCCTCTTTCAGGTTGACCGTATCGATCAGATAGCCGTTCCGCTTTACGATGACCTTGCGGCATTGGGGGCAGTAGGTCTGGGTCCCCTCGTGGCCGGGCACATTGCCCAGGTAGACATAATGGATTCCCTCCTGAAGGGCGATGTCCCGAAGTTTTTCAAGGGTTGTAATGGGCGTGGCCGGCAGCCGCGTGAGCTTGTACTGTGGAAAAAACCGGAGAAGATGGAGGGGATAGCCCGGCCCCAGCTCCTTGAGTATCCACCCGCACATGCGCCGGATCATCTCGGGATCGTCCACATAGGTGGGCACCACCAGGGTCGTCATCTCAAACCACACCCCCTGTTCATGGAGGGTCTTGAAGGTGTTCAAGACCGGCTGGAGGGTCCCGCCGTTGAGGGCGCCATAGATATCGTTGTCAAAGGACTTCAGGTTCACATTGGCGGCGTCCAGGTATTTGCAGAGCCGCAGAAGCGGCTCACGGTTGATGTAACCGTTTGAAACCAGAACATTCCGGATGCCCGCCGCCCTGGCCAGTCTGGCCGTATCGCACATGTATTCATAATAGGTGATGGGTTCTGAATAGGTATAGGCGATGGACGGGATCCGTCGTTTTTTGGCCTCCTGGACCGCCTGTTCCGGAAACAGCTCCATGTGCCTCACCTCTTCGGGCTTTTTCTGGGAGATTTCCCAGTTCTGGCAGTTGAGGCACCTGAAATTGCAGCCGGTGGCAGCGATGGAAAAGACAAGCGAGTTGGGATGAAAATGATTAAGGGGCTTTTTCTCGATGGGGTCCACATGGGCCGTGCACGGGTCCCCGTAGGCAAGGGAGTAAAGCTTCCCCCCGATATTGACCTTTGACCGGCAGATGCTCCTGTCGCCCGGTTCAAGAAAACAGTGGTTCGGACATACCTCACATCGGACAGCCTTTCCGTGCGTGGTATAGTAAAATCCCTCGATTGACCATTTCCACGCTGCTTCAGGGGCATCATTCTTGAAGATGTGCCCCTTGATGCTCTCTCCCATATCGCTCTTTTTCCGCAAGAACCCGTAACCGGCACCTGCACAGAGAAATGCCGAAGCACCCAGGCCGGCTGTCTTGAGAAATTCCTTGCGGGTCATCAATTTGGGGGACGTTGAACGGTCGAAGGGTGGCGCGGCCGGATGGTTATCGGGCAATATCATTTGTATTTCCTCTAAGGCGGATAATCGCAACCAAAACAGCTGGTGCTTTCCCGTCATTCCGGCATGCCCTTAGCCGGAATCCAGTCCGCCGGTTTTCTGGATTCCGGCCAAAACCGTGCCGGAATGACGGAGGTGTAAAGGTGCAGCGGAAGAATGGCTGTATTTTCTTGTTATTCACGACAGAAAACCTGGCAATAAGGGCCTAAATTGGGTTCAGGATTGGATTGAAGGGGCCCATCTCCCGGCCTTCATGTTTCGCTAATCAGGGCCGGGCGTTGGCTCAGACCCCGGCGTACCTTCTCAAAAAGATAAGCATCATACTCGAAATTTTCACAAGGATCAAAAAAACCGCGGCCACACGGATTCCGCACAGGGGGATGAGGAGCGTTCCCGTGGCCAGGGTGCCGGCAGCCGCCCCGCACAGGTCAGCTGCAAGACAGCCTGCTGCCGGGCTTGTCTCTTCCCCGATGATTTCTGCTGCAACCGGAAACTGGAAGCCTGAAAAAAAGGAAAAAACAAAACAGAACAGGAGAAAGTGGAGGGGGTGAGGCTCGGCCTTGAGATATGAAACCCACAAAAAAAAGAGAATCAATAAGGACAAAAGTATCGTTTCCGAGACGGCTGTCCGAAGCCCCAGCCCGGCCCGCCAGCGCTGACCGGCCATGGCCCCGGGGAGGAGTCCTAACAGAAATGCCGTGATAATGGCCCCGATTTCGAGATAGATGTAGCCGTAAATCACCTGAAAGGCAAATATAATGAGCATCTCCATCCCCATTGTGGCGAATCCTGTTGAAAACAGCATATATTCCGCCTTTTTCATAAATGCAAGATAGAGGAGGGTAAGTCCCAGGATGGCCGCAAAAAAATAGCCCGGATGGGCGCCGTGGCGGATCAGCCACTCCTGAAATACGATATGCATCAGCCTCGGCGCAAAATCGGTGTTTAGCGGTTCGTTTTTGTCCAGACTGTTGCGGAGTTGTGTCATCCTGTCGCCGGTCACATTGCCGTAAAAAAACCCTTCTATGTAGGCGGTGGAAATCCCTTTTTCCTTGAGAAGCGATGGGATATCGGGATCCAACTCCCTGTCGCTCATGAGAAAATAGGCCTGCTCACCCGGAACGATCAGGACATGTTGAAATCGCCCCTGAGCGGTGTTGTAAAGGGTGGAGAGTTTCTGTTTTCGAATTTCGCTCAGGTAGTTGGACGAGTAGTCCAGATGGAGGCAAAGGAGCCCCCCCTTTCTGAGAACCCGTTTGGCAAGGGCAAAGAACTCGTGCGTGAAGAACCGGTTGAGCTGAAAGGTGTCCGGATCGGGGAGGTCGACGAGTATGGCGTCATATGTCTTTGGTGTCTTTTTTATATACCGTCTTGCATCGGTATGGATGATGGAGAGGGAAGGAGATTTTTCGATGATGCCTAACTCCTCGGCCGCGCCGGTCAGAGCGGGATCCAGTTCCACATAGTCAATATGGGCAGGCCCGTACTTGGAGACCTCCTTAAGGGTCTGTCCCAGGCCCCCTGAAATCAGCAGTAACTGATCCGTTCGGTCCAACTGGGAAAGGGGATAGTGCACCTTTTCCTCGCTTTCAATGATATTCGAATCCGAGTAGAGCGGGAGTCCGGATTCCCAGAAGGTATATTGACGCGCTTCTTTTGTAATAACAATCCTCCCATATGGAGACTCGATGTATTGGACGATGTTGCCGTATTGTCCGGCAAGGGTGGATGTCTCGAAACGGGGACTGAATGAAAAAAGATAAAACAGGGAGCAGGCCGACAGGGCGGCCGCCAGCATAAAGGGCCGCTTCCGGCGTAACAGAACAAGGAGGGCGATCAGGATCAGGAGGGACGATGTAACGGCAATGATGGCGAAGGGCTTGAGCCAGTAGACCAGGATGAAACTGAAAATCGCCCCCCCTGAGATGTCGCCGATGCTGTCGGTGACATAGAGATCGCCGCTATCAAAGGGATACTCCGCCCTGTTGAGAACATATTGGGAATAGGGAAGAATAAATCCGGTAAGGAGACAATAGGGGGAGATGGTGAGCAGGATATAGAAAAGTATGGAATAAAATCCCGGGGAAACGCCGTGGGTGAAGAAGATCTCCCTGAACTCCCGGATGCCGATCATCTGCACAAGAGGCCAGAAGGCGATGATGAGAAGGAGGAGGGTGTAGGCCGTTATTGAATCCCGTTTCAGGAATTTTGCGGCAAATGCCCCCATCCCTGTCACCATGAGCCAGCAGAATATCAACAGGGAGATGGTGATTTCATTTCCGCTGAACTGGGTCAGAAACTCCCGGATGGTGAGGAGCTGGGTCGTGACGGAGGATATGCCGGTCCCGATGATGCTCCAGACGATCAAACGCTTCAGGTTCACCGGCCTGGCCGCTCCTCTCCATTAAAAACAAGGTGCCGATCCATACTCCCCTGAGCCTCTTAATCCCGCTGCAGCGGGAACCCCTTACTCCTCAAAGGCCTGGGCCTGGTAGGTGGACACCTCCAGTGTTCCCTTTTTCCATTCGTCCCCATCGAGACCCGCCTTGAGGCAGAGGTGGTTCAGGAATTCCTCTTTTTGAGGTAACTGGTCCCAGACCTGGGGAAGGAATGTGGACTGGTGGTATCCCTTTTTGAGGATAACGCCGTCAATGCCGGATCTCAGTTTTCTTAAGAGATCATCCGCATCTGAATAGGACAGGGGTTTCGGATCGGTCAGGATGCTGATCTCGATCCTGATCCGTTTCCACTCTTCCTGATCGAGGGGCCTGAACCGGGGGTCTTTGAATGCGGCGTTGATGGCGTTTATCCGGATGCCATCGATCAACGATTCCTGCGGGATGATATGCCCGATGCAGCCCCTCAGATTGCCTCCGATGGTCAGGGTCACAAAGGTCCCTCTTCGTTGGTTGAAAATCGGATCCAGACGGACATCGTCCGCGGTTTGTTCCCTGTCGCCCATAAGGGCCTGCTGGATGGTCTTCCGGGCCTCCTCCAAGAGATATTTTCCCTGCTCTTCGGTCAATTTTTCCATGTCGGTCATGTCTTTCTCCTTTACCCTTTCTTGATCCAACCGAGACTTTTCCTGATCCAGGGCGGTCAGCGAGGTGGTGTTCGATATTTTCAAGGGTCTGTCATTGCCGTCGGCAGTCGTCAAGAACGGAAGTTGAACCATCAGCAGGATCAGCAGCATCACATATCGATTATTCATTTTATGCTCATGCCCGATGCACCTCAAATAACAGATGCTCTCCAAAGGGACGCTACATGGATTCCAAACGATATTTCGAGTATATGACAAAATTCCGGGAGCGTCAAACCGGAACCTTTTTCCATTCTTTACAAGGCGTTTTTTCCGGCCGGCTGCACCTGCGGCCGAACAGGTGACTATTGACTTGAAAGGATAATGGTTATAGAAACGATTTCCAGAGGGGCCCTGAAGCGGATAACCGCAACCAAAACGGCCGTGTGCTGTCCCGTCATTCCGGCATGCCCTTAGCCGGAATCCAGTCCGCCGGTTTTCTGGATTCCGGCCAAAACCGTGCCGGAATGACGGAAGGGTAAACGTGCAGTGGAAGGATGAGCCATGTTTTCTTGTTTTTCATGCCAGAAGACCAGCGAGTAAGGTGCTATAATAAAATCGACACGGAAGAGAGAAGCCGGGCATATAGGTTGTTTCGGCTCGATATCAACCGCTTTATAGAGGCATGGAGATGGTAGAGGAGATTTCTGAAGAGAGGGCAGCCTTCCTGGCGCGGGATTACAGCTGTGGGTTTACAGAATACTGTCAGCTGGAGGCTGAGACGGTTCAGCGGGGATTTTTTGAGTCAAGGGTGAAGATCGAGCCCCATCACCGGCAGCAGGACGGCTTTATCCACGCAGGAGTGATGGCCACCATGGCGGATCATACGGCCGGATATGCCGCATTTACAACGGTTGCCGAAGAGTACCAGATCCTGACCATTGAATTTAAGATCAACTTCTTGAGACCGGCCCACGGCAATGCACTGGTCTGTCGCTCCAGGATTATCAGGGAAGGAAAACAGGTCATCATCGCGGAGTCGGAGGTCTTCGATCGCCTGGATGGATCAGAAACCCTGGCGGCCAAGGCCATGGTGACCCTCATGGCCGTACACAGGGACAGGCTTACCTCAAAGCGCTGACGCGATTTCCCCGGCCACCCGCTTGGCCGCATCCCGGGGAGATGCGGCATCCCGGATGGGGCGGCCGATGACCACATAATCGGAACCGTTCCGGATTGCATCTGCGGGCGTGACGATCCGCTTCTGGTCATCCCGGTCCACCACGGTCCAGGCGGGTCGAATCCCCGGCGTCACAATAATCAAATCCGGACCGATCTCTTGCCTGACCCTGGCCGCCTCCAGGCCGGAGCATACCACGCCCCGGCACCCTGCCGCCTTTGCCATGCGCGCCCTCAACAGGACCAGTTCGGAGATATCTTCCGCGTATTCTTCCGCATATCCCGATTTCCTCAGTTTTTCCCGATCCAGGCTCGTCAGCACGGTGACGCCCAATATGCCGGTGTTGCCGGGGTTCTCCCGGGCCACGTCTTCCAGGACGCCGTCCCCCTCGTCGCAATGCACGGTCACAAACTGTGGCCGGTGCAGGCTCGCCGCCAGGAATGCCCTTCGGACCGTGGCGGGGATGTCGTGGAGCTTGAGATCGAGAAAGATCCCCGCGGTCGTCCTTTTGCGTATTTCCCGGAGCAGGTCAGGGCCCTGGGCGATGAATAATTCCAGGCCCACCTTGAACAGGCCCACATGGCCGTTCAGTGTTTCGACAAATGAGATGGCCTGATCGCAGGATGGCACATCCAGTGGAAAGATGATGTAATCTTCGGGGGATTTCATGGGTTATCCTCGGATAAAGCCGGTTATGGGCTGCTCGATTCTGGTTGCCGGAGAACGCCTTGCGCCTTGCGCCTCATGCCTTGCGGCTCTTTGGTCGCTCCTCTCGTGCGACTCCGGATTCCGAACATTTCGCCACAGAAATTAATGGACATCCGGTCAAAAAGCAACTATATTGCACCCGTTAAATCTCGCGCCACCGTAGCTCAGTTGGTAGAGCACCTCACTCGTAATGAGGATGTCTGCGGTTCGATTCCGCACGGTGGCTCCAGTAAAATCAGTAGATTCCCCATTGAAGGGTTCCGTAGAAATTTTCCGCAGTCCCCCCTATGACTCCGCTATCCGACGGCGCAGATCCAAAGGGGCGACACCCACGCCTACACCAGCAAATATCCCTTTATAAAACTGAGGATCCCAGTTGGAAGTACCCCATTGACCAACCTGGTCTAAATGGATATACTTGAATCATTTCTATCATTAATTGGAGGGTGAAATGATTGTCAACGTCTCTGAGGCGAAAACAAATCTTTCGAAACTCATCGATATGGCGTATCACGGCGAAAAAGTGATTATCGCAAAGAATAATCTGCCCCTGGTTGAATTAGTGGCGCATAAGCCGAAAGCAAAACGCAAATTGGGTTTGCTAAAAGGGAAAATCAATATCCCGGATGATTTTCTGAATGACGATGCCGAAATAAATGCCATTGATAGCGCAAGCCCTGACAAACCAACTTTTCCTCATGTCCGATGATCCGGAATTTCCGCAATATGGCTGCAAAATCTTGTGATCCCCAGGCTAAGTCCCCGCCATACTGTGGCTGATTTTCTATCAAACATGTTCGGTTACGGTTTCACTGTTTCGACCCGGCATTCCAATCCCCCTTCCCCTAGGAGGACCTCTATCCGGTCCTCCTTTTTTACAGCCGAAGCGGCCTTCAGAACCTGTCTTTCAGGCAGTTTGAGGGCGATGCTGTATCCCCGTTTGAGGACCGACAGGGGGCTCAGGTCCGTGATCCGTCTTTCCATGAGGGAGCGCTTCATGGCGGCCTCTCTGAGCTTTCGCTCGATACCCCGGAAAAGTCTGTCCACCTGGAACCCAAGCTGTTGCTCCCTGGTTCGTATTCTGTTGACCGGAGAATGAAGGCGCAGTGCGCGCATCTCCGATGAGAGTCCCGCCTGCCGCTCCCGGATGATCTGCTGCGTCAGGCGGATGAGTCGGCCGTGAAGCTCATCCAGCCGCATCCAGAGGTTGGTCAACCGCTTCTTAGGGTCCTGAATCCGGTTCTTCAGACGGTTCAGCTCATCGGCACGGCGTCTGATGGTTAATCCCATGGCTGAAACGAGTCGGGTGCCGGCCTGATTGAGGCAGTTGATGAGACCTTCCTTTTCGGCGGCCAGCAGTTCCGCGGCCGCAGACGGCGTGGGGGCCCTGACATCTGCCGCAAGATCGGAGATGGTCAGATCGATTTCGTGTCCCACGGCGGAAACGACCGGGATCCGGGAACGCCGGATGGCACGTGCAAGCGCCTCCTGGTTAAAGGCCCAAAGATCTTCCAGGGAACCGCCCCCCCGGGTCAGGACAATCACATCCGCGATCAGTTCGCGATTGACCAGGTCGAGGGCCGTTACCATCTCTTCGCATGCCTGATCCCCCTGGACCCTGACCGGAACGATGAGAATTTCGATGTTGGCAAACCGTCTGCGGATGATCTTTAGAAAATCGTGGATGGCCGCCCCGGTGGGGGAGGTGATGACAACCACCTTTTTGGGGAGGAAGGGGAGGGGCTTCTTGACCGCCGGGTCAAAGAGGCCCTCTTGGGCCAGTTTCTGCTTGACCTGTTCAAAGGCCAGGGCCAGTGCGCCCGCGCCCAGCGGTTCAAGATAATCGAGGACGATCTGGTATTCCCCCCTGGGGGCATAGATGCTGACTCTTCCCTGGGCAATCACCTTCATGCCGTCTTCGGGAAGGAATCTGAGATACCGGGCCTGAAGGCGGAACATGACCGCGCGCATCTGGGCCGTGTCGTCTTTTATCACCATATAGTAGTGTCCGGAGGCCGGGGCTCTGAAATTGGATATTTCCCCCTCCACCCACACAAAATCAAATTGTTCTTCAAGGAGCCCCTGTATCGCCTCGGTAAGCTGGCTGACGGTGTAGATCCTGGGGCCGTCGGGTGTCTCGGACACGATCGGAAATGACCTCCCCTCAATTAAAATCGACGGCTGACGATTAACAATTAAAAATGCCTTGAACCGTAAACATAAATATCGAAACCCTGCATGAATGCGGATCAGGATAACATCATCCTTCAGGCAAGGCAATCGGCTTTGGAATCTTTGGTGGAACCTCTCTGTGCCATGGGGCGAAGCTGACATGAATTCCCTTGACCATTGGATTGAAATTGCCATATATTTCAAACCATATCACGTCCGGCACAGATTGTTTTTGGGGATCCTTGGTTAACCGATCCCTTTTGTATTGATTCATCACAACCATCACGGAGGTTTTACATGGACCCTTTTTTGGAAGAGGGGGCTAAAAACCCGCTCAAGATTCAGGACAACACCTTCAGGGACGGTCATCAATCCCTCCTGGCCACCCGAATGCGGACCGAGGACATGATTCCCATTGCCGAGAAGATGGACAGCGTGGGCTTCTGGGCCATGGAGGTATGGGGGGGAGCGACCTTTGACACCATGCACCGGTTTCTGGGCGAGGACCCCTTTGACCGGATCCGGACCTTGAAAAAACATATCAGGAAAACCCCTTTTTCCATGCTCCTGAGGGGCCAGAACCTGGTGGGGTACCGGAATTACGCGGACGATGTGGCCAGATTGTTCGTGGACAAGGCCTGCGAGGCCGGCATGGATGTCTTCCGGGTCTTCGACGCCCTTAATGATTTCCGTAACTTCCAGACCGTTGTGGAGCGGATCAAGGCCAACGGCAAGCACTTTCAGGGCACCATCTGCTATTCGCTGACCCAGAGGCGGATGGGCGGCGAGGTGTTCAATCTGGAATACTACGTCAGCAAGGGAAAAGAGATCCAGGAGATGGGGGCCGATACCCTCTGTCTGAAAGATATGGCCGGCATTATGGCGCCCTTTGATATCGCCAAGATCATTACGGAACTCAAAAAGGTGGTCTCCATCCCCATTCACCTCCACACCCATTATACCAGCGGAATGGCCTCCATGGTCTATCTGGAGGCCATCAAGGCGGGGGTGGATATCGTGGATACATGCCTGGCCCCCTTTGCCCTGAGGACATCGCAGCCGGCTGTCGAGCCGATCGCTGCAACCCTTTACGAAACGGTCAGGGATACGGGACTTGATTTGAGCCTCCTGCTGGAGTTGGGCGACTATATAGAGAGCATAGCACCCAAATACCGGGATTACCTGGCGAAAAATCGGATGTCGGTGATCGATACAGGCGTCCTGGCGCACCAGGTGCCCGGCGGGATGATCTCAAATCTGGTGAGTCAGCTTTCCGAGGCCAAGGCCCTGGACCGCCTGCCGGAGGTGTATAAAGAGGTGGCGGTGACCCGGAAGGAATTGGGTATGCCCCCCCTGGTGACCCCAACCAGCCAGATTGTGGGCGTGCAGGCGGTATTGAATGTCCTGTTCGGGAGATACAAGATGGTCACCAATGAGGTGAAAGACCTGGTTTACGGGCTTTACGGCAAGACCCCCATACCGGTGGATCCCGAGATCCAGGAAAAGGTTCTGAAGGGATATAAGCGGGGCCAGACCCCTGTCACCGGCCGCGCGGCCGATTACCTGGAGCCTGAACTGGAAGGGGATCGAAAAAAGATCGGGGACCTGGCTAAAGACGATTTTGATCTCCTTATCTATGCCCTCTATCCCAATACCGGGGAGAAGTTCCTGAAATGGAAATATGGTTTGGAGGAAAGGCCGGCCTCGGTCAAACCCAAGACCCTGGAAGATATCCGGAAAGAGGATGCGGCCATGGCCGCGGCCATCGAGCAGGTGTGCAAGACCGCATAATAGGACGAAGCATGGGGAGCGTCCGTTCTGTCCCGCCGGCAGGCGGGACAGTTTTTTAATGGCCCCTGGAGAGCAGGCTTGTTTATAACCTTTGAAGGGATAGAGGGGTGCGGGAAGTCCACCCAGGCCAGACGCCTTGCAGCCCGGCTGCAACATCTGGGGACGGCATGCATTCTTACGCGGGAACCTGGAGGGACGGCCATCGGCCAGAAGATCAGGCATATACTTCTGGACCAGGACCATCAGGACCTGCCCCCCCTTTCCGAGCTGTTTCTCTATGAGGCGGACAGGGCCTTGCACATGGAACTGGTGATCCGGCCCGCCCTGGTCCGAGGACAGTGGGTGATATGCGATCGGTTTTTCGATGCCACCACGGTTTATCAAGGTTATGCCAGGGGCCAGGACCTCGAGATGATCCGATTCCTGAACCAAAAGGCCTCCTTCGGGATCACGCCCGATCTGACGTTGCTCATCGACTGCCCGGTGGAGGTGGGCATTGCAAGGGCGTTGAAGAGAAATGCCTCCCTTGAGGACCCTGGCCAGGACCGGTTTGAAAAGGAAAACACAGAGTTTCATGCGGCCGTTCGAAAGGGATATCTCCTAATGGCGGAAAAGGAGCCGGATCGGTTTGTGGTGGTGGACGGCGCGCTCGGGGAAAACGAGCTGGAGGAGATCATTTTGGAGCACGTTCGCCCCCATCTGAGAGAAAGCAGTTCCTGACGCGGCACCGCCACAGCCATAAATATCTTACACAAAGGCACCCCGGTGAAACAACGGCAAAGAAAGGTTTCACAGGGCAGGCAAAGACACAAAGAGGACCGGTTTTCTGATTTTTTGGAAAATTTCTTAACTACAGGGACTATTTTCAGGGACCGCGCCATGAAAAATCGGCTTTTGTTTTCTTACAGCATGTTGTCGATTGCGAGGCCCCTAAGGGCATAGATGTTGATGCTTTTCTTTGCGGACTCTGCGGCTCTGTGTGATCATCAGGTATTTTAGCTCATTTCAAACACTTATTTGCGATGCGGTTTTCCGAGATTATAGGCCAGGAAAAGGCCAAACGCTATTTCAGGCGGGTGATGGCTGAGGAGAGGATTCCCCATGCCTATCTGTTTACCGGGATTCCGGGAATCGGAAAGACGAGCACGGCCATAGCCTTGACCATGGCCCTGAACTGCCGGAGGCCGACAGCCATCGAGGCCTGCGGGATTTGCCCCCCATGCCGTCAGATGGCGGGGGGCAATTTCCCGGACTTTATTTCCATCACACCGGATGGAAAAAATATCAAGATCGAACAGATACGAGAACTCAACCGGAGGCTCAGTTACGCCCCGGTATCGGCAAAATACAGGGTCTGCGTTATTCAGCAGGCCGATGCCGTGACAAGCGAAGCGGCCAATAGTTTTCTGAAGACCCTGGAGGAACCTCCGCCCGGCAATATCCTGGTGCTCAATGCGGTCGAACCTTTGAATCTGCTGCCCACGATCGTATCCCGTTGCCAGAGGATCCCTTTTCAGCCGCTTCCTGTTGAGGCGATGATTGACTGGCTTGTCACGGAAAAGAAGCTGGATCGGCAGAAGGCAACCATCGCGGCCAAGGCATCGGGCGGAAGCCTGGGAAGCGCCCTTCGGATAAGTAACCATCAGTTTTTTGAGAAAAGGGAGGCGTGGATCTCCCGTCTTCTGAAACTGCCCTGCCTGTCCAAAGGAGACGCCCTGGAAATGGCCATGGAATCGGCCACCAGAGAAAAGGGGAGGGGATCGGACAAGGGGGAGGCCGGCGAACCGGGGCTGCTGGAAATGCTGGCCCTGTGGGGGAGCTGGTACAGGGATCTTTTGATCATCAAAATCGGGGGTTCGGAGCATCTGCTCACAAATGTGGACTTTCGGGAACACTTGAAAGATGCTGCCCGATACGTTACCATAGAAAACCTGACGGCCAGCCTGATGACCGTGGATCAGGCGGTCCGGGATCTTCGCAGGATGGGAAATGCCCAGCTGGTGATGGGACACGCAATCCTGAGGCTTCTAAGCCTTTGCAGCAACGAAACATGATATGACCGCCCTGTCAAGTAATGACGTCAATTGGACCGGACAGGCAAGAAGGCGCGATCGATCTTTTAGAACTTTAAATTTTAGTCACTTCAGCTCGCTTTAGTCACTTGAATGAACTATGAATAAAATCGTCGGTGTACAGTTCAGACCCCATGGAAAGGTGTATGATTTCGAGTCGGGTCACTTTGTCCTCAACAAAGGGGACAGGGTGATGGTTGTCACCGAAGAAGGCCCTGCCATCGGCTGTGTCTGCACCATGCCTCAGACCCTGACCGGCGGGGACGCCGATCAAAACCTCAAAAAGATCTTTCGCCTGGCGACACGGGAGGAGATTGAACGGTACGAAAGCGATTGCAGCCTGGAGAAGGAAGTATATGAATACTGCCACCTGAAGGTGAAGGAACGATCCCTCCCCATGCGTCTTGTCTCGGTGGAAAGACGCTTTGACGGTGGTAAGATCGTGGTCTATTTCACCGCGGATGGAAGGGTCGATTTCAGACAATTGGTCAAGGATCTGGTGGGAAAATTCAGGACCCGGATCGAGATGAGACAGATCGGGGTCCGCCATCAGGCCAAGATGGTGGGTGGACTGGGGACCTGCGGCCGTCCCTTGTGCTGCACCTCTTTCCTCAGTACCTTTGATCCGGTAACCATAAAGATGGCCAAGAAACAGAACATCTCTCTCAATCCCAACAAGATATCAGGGATGTGCGGGAGACTTATGTGTTGCCTCACTTTTGAGCATGAGTACTACGAAAAGATCAAGAAGAACTTCCCCAAGATCGGGAAACGGATCATGACCAAAGAGGGGGAAGGAAAGGTCATCCGGCAAAACGTCATGAAGGAGACGGTGACCGTGACCCTGGACTCGGGCACGGAACTCGAGATCCCGGTCAAGGAGCTTGGGACCGGTTCAGGCGCGCCGAAAGAGGGGCTGTTCAAGCGAAAAAAATCAAAAAAGGAGTAACCAACAAACCCGTGTCCGAACGATTTTATGTCACCACCCCCATCTATTATGTGAATGCAGAACCCCATATCGGCCATGCCTACTCCACCATTGTGGCAGATGTCTTGAATCGTTTCCACATGGTGTCGGGCATGGATACGTTTTTCCTGACGGGCACGGATGAACATGGGGATAAGATCGTTTCGGCCGCTGAACAATCGGGCCAGTCTCCAAAGGCGTATGTGGACCGGATCAGCCGGATGTTCAGGGACCTCTGGCCCAGGTTGAACATCTCATACAACCGGTTCATCCGGACCACGGACTCGGATCACCAGGAAACCGTAAGGCTGATCCTGAATCGCGTCAAGGAAAAGGGCGACATCTATTTCAGCGAGTACGAGGGCCTCTACTGCTTTGGCTGTGAACGGTTCTACACGGAAAAGGAACTGGTGGACGGGAAGTGTCCTGATCATCAGACCGAGCCCGAGGTGATCAAGGAGGCCAATTACTTTTTCCGGATGAGCCGGTATCAGCAATGGCTCATCGATCACATCCGGTCGAATCCGGATTTCATCCGGCCCGAGCGATACAAAAACGAGGTCCTCTCTTTCTTGTCCGAGCCCCTTGAGGACCTCTGCATCTCGCGGCCCAAGTCGCGCCTGACATGGGGGATTACCCTTCCCTTTGATGAAAATTTTGTGACTTACGTATGGTTTGACGCGCTCATCAACTATGTTTCGGCGCTGGGGTATCCCTCAGGCAGCCGGTTTAAGACATACTGGCCGTGGGCCCAGCACGTTATTGCCAAGGACATCCTGAAACCCCACGGCATCTACTGGCCCTGCATGCTCAAGTCCGCCGGCATCGAACCTTACCGGCACCTCAATGTGCACGGGTATTGGAATATCAGCCGGGACAAGATGTCCAAGAGCCTGGGAAACGTGGTTCGACCCCTCGAACTGGTGGATATCTACGGTCTGGATGCGTTCCGGTATTTTCTCCTGAGGGAGATGGTTTTCGGACTCGATTCCGAGTTCAGTGAAGAGGCGTTGGTGTCCAGGCTGAATGCGGATCTGGCCAATGACCTGGGCAACCTTGTGAGCCGAAGTCTCACCATGGTCCAGAAATATTTCAAGGGAAACCTGCCGGATTCGGGGAAGTCCCATGCACCGGATGAGGCCCTGAAACAAAGCGCTCTCGAACTGGTGGATACTTACGAAGACCTGATGAAGGACCTGGGCCTGCACAAGGCCCTCATGGCCGTATGGGAGGTGATTGCCAGGGTCAATAAGTACATCGACGAGATGGCGCCCTGGGTTCTGGCAAAGTCCGATAAGGAGCGCCTTTCCACCGTGATCTGCCACATCTTTGAGACCCTGAGGATAGTCGCCGGTCTCCTGTGGCCCTTTATCCCCGAATCCGCTGAAAAAATCCAGAGCCAGCTGGGACTTCCCAAGCAGGGGAAGGAGGTCACCCTTCAAGACCTCAGAACGTGGGGGGCTGAAAGACCTGCCCGGACAATGACAAAGGCGTCTTCCCTCTTCCCCCGTATAGAGAAGCAGAAGGAGGAACCCTCGGCAACGCCGATAACGCGTGAGAAAAAATCCTCTCCGTCCAAGGACCGAGACGGGGGATCGTCCGGAGAGCCGTCCCTGATTTCTTATGAGGACTTCCAGAAGATGGATCTGAGGATCGGCGTCATACGGGCGGCCGAGGCGATTCCGGAATCCAAAAAACTCATACAGCTGACCGTCGATATCGGCGAAGAACGAACCGTGGTGGCGGGTCTCAAGGGCCACTATACCGAAGAGGCCCTGATCGGGAAAGAGGTCCTGCTGGTGGCCAACCTGAAGCCGGCGACCTTGATGGGCGTGGAGTCCCGCGGCATGGTCCTGGCCGCCACGGACAGGTCCGGTCTCCACCTCCTGGTCCCGGACACCGAGACGGTTGCGGGAAGCCGGGTCAAATAGGGGAATTCACTGAAGTGAGCTGAAGCAATACAACTACCTCCAAAAAACGACTCACACCCCAGTACCATTTTCCGAAGCTACGGGGTAAACAAAGACACAGGGACACAAAGAGACAAAAAAAGAAACCCACCACTCAGCAGCGAATACCCAATCTGAAGATGGGTGCAAGGCTCAAGGCGTTGGGCGCAGGATACATAAATTTCGCCGCCATCCTGTCAGTTCAGCATTCCGGCATGCCTCAATTCCTTAATCCGTCAATCCTTTTTTCTAATTTCCACCCGGACGTCGTTATCCGCGGGGATCTCTGCGATAACCTCGCCGTGATTGTGGGAGATTACTTTTTTGACCTTTTCCAGCTTTTCGCTCTCGATAATAAACTCGAAGGTTTTATCCGGGGGGAGTATCCTGAGACATAGGCCTATGTCCAGATAGGCCTTTCAGCAGTCTCCCCTGTAGTCCATGATGTCAAATGGCATAATGGCGGTTATTCTCTTTCCGTCCGAGTGGTCGTTAACAGGAAGTCGATCAAGGCCTGACACAGGGGGGATACGATCCTCCGCCTGTCCCTGATCATAAAAAAATTCCGGTACATGGGAAGCCCCTGGATTCTGAGGGCCTTGAGGATGCCGGTCTCGAGTTCGGTATCCACGGCCCTTGATGAGAGCACCGAAATCCCGAGCCCCCCCTTTATCCCTTCCTTTATCGCGGTCGATGTTCCAAAGCATGCAACCGGTTTGAGGGCGCTCAGGCCGGCTGATCCGGCGGACTGGAGATAGCCGTCAAGAATCTTGAAGGTGCCTGATCCGGGTTCCCTGAAGATAAAAGGCTCCTCATTCAGGGCATTCACAGGGACCTCCTTTTTTTGGGCCCAGCGGTGTCCGGCAGGGACTGCCAGAACCAGTTCGTCTCTCCAGAGTTCATGCTGAATAAGGCTCTTGTGGGACCCTTTGGAACCCACCACGCCCAACTCAAGGCCCCCGGCCAGGACCCGGCTTTCGATACCGACGGAATCTCCCACCGTCAAGGTTACCCACAAAGAAGCGTAATCCCGGCAGAACCGGCCGATCACCCTGGGCAGGATGTACTCGCCGGGGATGGTGCTCCCGCCAAGACGTATTTCGCCCCGTCTGATGCCCAGAAAATCGGCCATCTCCAGGGCCGCTGTCCGCTTCATATCCAGAAGGAGGACCGCGTGTTTGTAGAGGAGTTCACCGGCCCTGGTGGGGACCACCTCCCGGCCCAGACGATCCAGGAGCCGGGTCCCGACCATGTTTTCAAGGGTGCTGATCCGTTCGCTCACCGAGGCCTGAACCAGAAACACGGCGTCCGCAGCCTTTGAAAAGCTCTTCAGGTCCACCACCTTCCGGAATATTTCCAGCTGGCGCAGATCAAAATCCATGGATGATGTTTGATGGGACATGGCTTTGGCGGGTTACTGGTTGATGGTTACTTTCACCTTTGAGCTTTCAGCTTCCCCCTCCTCGCTCCCCGCTCTCCTTAGGCACTTCCTCTCCAGGGACCTATAGGTACGCAAACCAGTAGGCCTCGATGGCCTTGAAATTTTCCCGGACGGCCTCCTTGCCCGACACGATATCGCCGTGGCCTGTCAGCAGGTACTCCACATCAAGCCGGGAGATCTTTTGGATGCTCTCCTTGAGAGCCTCGCCGTTACCGCCCGGGAGATCGGTCCTCCCGATTCCGTTGTTAAATACCACATCGCCTGTAAAAAGGACCTTTCGTTCAGGCCAATAGAGGCATATGGAACCCGGAGAATGTCCTGGTGTATGGATGACCTCAAAAACCAGATCCCCCACCTTCAGGTCCCCTTCCTGGAGCAGAATCTGCGGTTCGAAATCGGGGATCCCAAGGGCCGCGCCATAGTGGGGGGCGACGGTCTGGATGAATTCCATTTCCCGGGATGAGACAGCCACCACCGCATCTGTATCTTGAAATATCCTGACTCCCTCCATATGATCGGGATGGCCGTGGGTGATAATGACCATATCCATGTCTTCAGGGGAGAGGGAAAGCCTGTCAAGCTCATCCCGCACGTGATCGAACAGATGATAATGGCCCGGGTCTATCAGTATCCTCTTTCCATTATCGATGAAATAAGCGTTGCAGTTGTTGGCCGTCATGCTGTTCCACGAAAAGACGTGCAGATTATCCAATAGCTCCATAACTCCTCCGTTTTGTCGAAAATAAAACCCCCCGGAAAGATTCATTCGAATTTCCCTTGGAAATCAAGATAGAAGGGTGGGTCTGTGATGTCAAGGGATTCGGGTCTCTCATCATATGTTATTTGAACGCGTCACCGGGGAAGGCCTCGATCCGGAGTCTCTCGCCGTGGAAGGCAGGCTTCTCCATACCCATCTTGAAGCGGCCGCCGGCTTCTAAGAAAATAAATCCTTGACAGGCGCTCGTCAAACGACTATATTCCTAAAATAGAATATATCGTCTGGCACCCGAACTGCAAGTGAATGCCAAAGGGCGAAAGTGAGAGTTCATGAGGTCTCTGTGAGAGAGGCTCTCAGCCTCGACCTTTGTGGCAGCGGACGCTTTTACAAGTTGGTTTTATTACCAGACATGTGGCCATCAGCTATTACATTTACCGAGGATATGGTATGAAATCATTTGTCAAGGTGATGAAGGCGCTTTCCGATCCCAACCGGGTCAAGATCATCAAGATGCTGCAGCACAAATCCATGTGTGTCTGCGAGGTGCAGGCCGCCCTGGGGGTTGCCCAGCCTACCGTGTCAAAACACCTGAAATTGCTGGAGGACGCCGGGCTGGTTGATTACAGGAAGGACGGTCTTTGGGTGAATTATCACCTGACAGACGGGGGCCGCAGCCCTTATGCAGCGGCGCTTTTGGGAAACCTCCGTCACTGGCTGGAGAAGGATGAGCAGGTGGCGCCCCTTTTGGAAAAACTGCCGTCCATTTGTCGCGAGGAGATCTGCAGAAGATAGCTTCGGTGTGGTTTTAATATAGCTGAATAAGAATGCGGCTATAGGTGTCTTGCCGGAAAACAACGGGTTCCGGCTAAGGAAGGGAGAATCGGAACATTGAAAGAGAGAACAAAACTCATTTACATCATCCTGATTTTTGCGGCCGCCTATTATATCCCCTGGGCGAATGAGACGGTGCGGCGATCGGGCCTCGAGGCCTTCATGATGCTCCAGGAGTATGCCCGCGAGCATGTCCTGACCTGCCTCATTCCCGCCTTTTTTATTGCCGGCGCCATTGCCGTGTTTGTGTCCCAGGCATCGGTCCTGAAGTATTTCGGGGCCACGGCCGGGAAAATCCTTTCTTATTCGGTTGCTTCCGTATCCGGGACGGTCCTCGCGGTCTGTTCGTGCACGGTGCTGCCCCTGTTTGCGGGAATCTATACGCGGGGAGCGGGCATCGGCCCGGCAACGGCCTTCCTCTATTCCGGCCCTGCCATCAACGTGCTGGCCATCGTGCTCACGGCCAGGATTTTAGGGTGGGAACTGGGTCTGGCCAGGGCCATCGGAGCAGTCCTGTTTGCCGTCATCACCGGCCTTCTCATGGCCTTCATCTTCAGAAAGGACGATGCGGCGCGGGCAGCCGGGCAGATCTACCTCCCGGAGGAAGAGGGGAAAGGCCGCACCCTGGCCCAGGATGCGCTGTTCATGCTGACCTTGGTGCTGATCCTTATTTTTGCCGCCTTTGCAAGACCTGCCCCGGGGTCCACCGGGTTCTGGCCGGCTGTTTTTGCCGCCAAATGGATTATCACGGCCGGGCTTCTCATTATTCTCGGCTTTATGCTGAAGCGCTGGTTTGTAAAAGAAGAGAGAACCACCTGGGTCCAGTCCACCTGGGGATTCATGAAACAGATCTTTCCCCTTCTGGGCGCCGGGGTCCTGGTGGCGGGCTTTATGCTGGGCAGACCCGGGCATCCGGCTCTGATCCCGGAGCACTATGTGGCATCCCTGGTGGGGGGCAATTCCCTGTGGGCCAATCTGTTTGCGTCGGTATCCGGGGCCTTGATGTATTTCGCCACACTGACGGAGGTGCCCATTCTCCAGGGTCTCATCGGATCCGGCATGGGCAAGGGGCCGGCCCTCAGTCTCCTTCTTGCGGGACCGGCCCTCTCCCTTCCCAACATGCTGGTAATCGGCGGGGTCATGGGGGTCAAGAAGACAGCTGTCTTTTGCGTGATTATTGTTATTTTAAGTACCATCGCGGGCATGACTTACGGCTGGATCTCTGGGTAAGATTCACCGCGAAGGCGCGAAGAACGCGAAGGGGAGTTTTTTGTTGGTTGATTTTGATCCTTGAAGAGAGAGCAAGGATCAAAATACTCAAGCGCTGGCGCGCGATTAGATTTCAGAGGATTGAACATGATAAAACCTTACCGTACTTTGCCACTTTGCGGTGAATGAAAGAGAGGACGTGTATGTCACAGGATGATGTGACGCAGATCAGGGTAGGGAGCTCGGGCGTGGGCATCATAGGGCTCAAAGCGGTCATGGAAGAGATGGCCGAGACGCATGCTGACAGGCCGGACCCGGAAGCCGAAGCAGAACTCCTCCAACGCCTGGCAAAACGGAATTATTTTCCTGATAAGGTCAGGGGGCAGTACGGTAAGGCCTTTCTCAGAGAATTTAAAAAATATGTGGGGAAGCCCTTTGAACAAGAGGAGACGCCGGAGGGGATTCAGATCAAGGTCTTGGGGCCGGGGTGCGTGCAGTGCGATCGCCTTGAGCAGGACCTCATGCAGGTCATGTCTGAAACCGGGGTCATGGCCGACATCGAGCACGTTCGGGATATCAAGGAGATCGGTCGTTACGGGGTCATGGGAACGCCGGCCCTGCTCATCAACGGCCGGGTCAAGTCAGTGGGCAAGGTGCCGCTGAAATCAAAAATGGTTGAATGGATCATGGAGGCGCAGGGCGTAAGGCATAAGGAATAAGGCGCAAGGCGTAAGGCCCAAGGCGCAAGGCCACGGGGAAACGGAAAGGAGAAGGATTATGGAAATCAAGGTATTGGGGCCTGGGTGTCCCAAATGCGAGCAGACGGAAAAACGCGTTAAAGAGGCAATACATGAGGCAGGGGTCGATGTCACGGTGAGCAAGGTCAAAGACGTCATGGACATTGCCAAACACGGCGTCTTCATGACGCCGGCGGTGGTGGTGGACGGGGAGGTTAAGTGTGTGGGCAAGGTCCCTTCCAAAGAAGAGATCAAGGCATGGATAACCAGCTAGACAACCTGTCCCCGGCACAACGGAGGGTGCATTCCATGAAACCAGAAGACAACGAGATACATGGGCTGGTCAAAGAAAAATATGCCGCCATCGCAGAAGGGAAGCGCGGCATGGGCGCCTCGTCGTGTTGCGGCGGTCCCACGCTCATCACAGACATCCAGGCCATGGGAAGGATCCTTGACTATCAGGATGAGGATCTCCTGCTGGCGCCCGGAGAGGCAAACCTGGGACTGGGTTGCGGCAATCCCATCGGCAAAGCGGATCTGAAGCCGGGCGAGATCGTGCTGGACCTCGGCAGCGGTGCGGGATTCGATGCCTTTCTGGCGGCCAGGCAGGTGGGTGCGGCAGGGAAAGTGATCGGTATGGATATGACCGGGGAAATGGTTGAGAAAGCCAGGGCCAACGCCGAAAGTCTGAATATCCACAATGTAGACTTCCGCATGGGAAAGATCGAGGCCCTGCCTGTTGAGGACAATTCCGTGGATGTGGTCATTTCCAATTGCGTCGTCAACCTTTCCCCGGACAAGACCGCGGTTTTCGGCGAAATTCATCGGGTTTTGAAGCCGGGGGGCCGGATCGTTATTTCCGATATCCTCCGCTCCGGAGAAATCCCAAAGGCGCTTCAAGACAACCCCCTCGCCTATACCGGGTGAGTGGCCGGGGCCATTTCACCCGGGGAGGTGGAAGGGATTCTGTCGGACCTGGGGTTTCAGGCAATCGCCATCCGGCAAAAGGAGCAGAGCGAGGAGATCATTCGAGGCTGGAACGTCGCGGACAATGCGGAAAAGGTGGTTTTTTCCGCCTATATTCTGGCGGTCAAGCCATCTTAACGGTAAGAAAGGAAACTGGATGAAAATACGGAAAAAAAGCGTGTGGATGCCGGCTATGGTGTTGACGGCGGTTTTCCCCCTCATGGTAGGCCTGGGAGGATTGGCGGGGGCCGATGAACCGGTTCCCGTAACCGTGGAAGAGGCCTATCCGGGCCTGGCAACAGGGATCTTAAAATCGGCCAGGCTGACGGACATGGAAAAGGATGTACTTCTTCAAGCCTACCAGGTTGAAATCCGGGAGGATTTTGCCGGGAAAATACTTGGAGAAGCGCCTCCTGAGATGCGAAAGGAATTGGAGAAGAATCTCTTCTTTTTGCTGGAACAGAAGGCCATGGAAATGCTCATCAAACAGGATGCAGTGTCCATGGGCATTTCTGCTGATCAGCCCAAAGAGGAGATGTTGAAGGCGTACGTGGAGCGTCTCACGGACGGCATTACGGTAAACGAGGCGGAAATGAAGGCATTTTATGAGACCAACAAAGCGATGGTCGGCGGCATGCCCTTTGATCAGGTCAAGGAGAGCATCGAACCCTTTCTGCTCGAGCAGAAAAAGGTGGCGGCCCTCGATGCCCGCATTGAGGGCCTGGGCAAGAGGACGGATATCCGCGTCAACCGGGATTGGGTGAAGAAACAGGCGGAATCGGCCAGGGACAACCCGGTGGACAAGGCACGCATGTCCGGAAAACCTACCCTGGTCGAATTCGGGGCTGCGGGGTGCGTCCCATGTGATATGATGCAGCCCATACTCGACAAACTTAGAAAGAAATTTCACGACACGCTCAACGTGGTTTTTGTGCACGTGCGGGAGAACCAGCTCCTGGGTGCCCGGTTCGGAATCCGTTCGATTCCGGTTCAGGCATTTTTTGACAGGAACGGGAAAGAGGTCTTTCGACATGTGGGATTCTATGCAGAAGAAGAGGTCTTGAAGCAACTGGCGCGACTGGGGGTCAAGTAGATGGAGAAGCGAATCAAGACCGTTGTGCTGGGTATTGCGGCCCTTGCAGCCTTCATCGGCGTGCTGAGTCTTCAACTCTCCGGGTGTTCATCCGACGAATCCCCGGCATCCCATTCGCCGACGGCCGGCGATGTTCCGATCAAGGGGATGCCCACCATGGTGGATCTGGGCGCCGACGAATGCGTCCCCTGCAAGATGATGGTGCCGGTCCTGGCAAAGGTGGAGAAGAAATACCGGGGAAAGGCCGCCATCGTCTTTATCGATGTCTGGAAAGACAAAGCACCGGCCAAACGGTTCGGCATCCGGGCCATCCCCACTCAGATTTTTTTTGATAAAGAGGGGAAAGAGGTCCACCGCCATGAAGGATTCATGGGCGAGGCGGACATCGACCGAATCTTCAAGAAAATGGGCGTGAGCTAGCCGATGCAGAGAGGGGCGTGAATGCTCGAAAGCATCTTCCTGACCGTGAATGAATGGATTGCAGGCGGTGTCATGATCGCCGCCCTGGGCTGTTTTTTGTGGGGCATGATCAGCGTGGTCTTCAGCCCCTGCCACCTGGCCTCCATCCCGCTTATGGTGGCGTACGTGGGCGGGCAGCAGACGCTTCTGAAGCCGAGGGAGGCCGGGTTCTATTCTGTGGCCTTTACATCGGGCCTTTTTATTACCATCGCCCTCATCGGTATTATCTGCGCCCTCCTGGGCCGCATGCTGGGCGACGTGGGGGACTACTGGCAGATCCTGATCGGGCTGATCCTGATCTGGGTGGCCCTCGGCATGCTGGGCGTTGAAAAGTGCTCCATGTCCGGAAGTCTTCTTTATCGCCTGAACTTGAAAGGTCTCTTGGGCGCATTCGTCCTCGGACTGGCCTATGGGGTCCTTTCGGGATCCTGCACCTTCGGATTCATCGCCCCCATCCTGGCCATCATCACGGTTCAAAAGCAGATTGCCACGGGCATCCTGTTCATCCTCCTGTTCGCCATCGGCCACTGTCTGCCCATTGTCGTGGCGGGTAGTTCAACGGCCGCGGTGAAAAGGGTCATGGAGAACAGCGCCTGGCAGGGGGCCGGAAACTGGTTCCGAAAGGGGGCGGGCGCGGTGATTGCATTGCTGGGCGCCTATTTTGTCATCAATCCGTTCTTCTCCTCCTTATAGAGGGGGATAGAGGTCATGTTGTTGGAAGGGTATACCAAAGAGATTTCTCGGTCCGAGTGCAATCCCAGTTTTAAGCCTCTCCACTGCATCGCGCACCTGGACCAGGATATCGCCGAGGCGCTTCCTTGTCAGAACGCCGAGCTGGGGCGCTTTGAATATTTCAGGGACCCGCCGGCGGGCGACGTGTATCCCATCCATCAGAAAACCGTGGTACTTCAGTCAGGCAAAAAAGATACTCCATGAAAACCAAACCAATTTCCAAGAAGATATGGAAGACCGTCCGGCAATCCCTCATCATTATTTTTCTGGCCGCTGCGGTGGGCCTTTTGACGAATCAAGGCCGATCGGATAGACTTCCTCTGGTGGCCGGCGGGTCGCCGGAGGCCCGGTTAACTACGGATACGGGCGACAGCATGATCGTATCTCTGGACGAGGCCAGGCGGCTTTGCCTGGATGACGAGGCGGTATTCCTGGATGCGCGATCACCGGAGGCGTATGCCCGCGGACATATCCGGTGCGCGCAAAACATACCCTGGCAGTCCTTTGACGCATGGCTGGACCGCGTCTGGGGTGTTATCCCCGAGGATGCCCGGATCGTAACCTATTGCGATGGGGAGGAGTGTTCCCTGAGCGCAGATCTGGCCAGAGAGCTCATTTCCCTGGGCTATCAAGACGTGAGGGTCCTTGTGAACGGCTGGACGAGATGGAAGGAAGCCGGATTTCCCACCGATGGGGTCCGGCATGCACTTTCCGATAAAGAAAGAACCTCCTGATGAAAAAGAAACCAGGTCCCCAAGAGGACATGAAATTCGAAGAGATTTCAAGAGAGGACCATGGCCGCCCCCCTGGCGAGACCTCCAATCATGTGGCAGTAGAAGCGGATGACACGAGCGGCTCCCGGTTGCTGATTACGCTCCTCCTGAACTTTATTATCCCCGTTGTCCAGATTATCGGGGGCGTGGTTGCCAACAGCATGGCCCTTATCTCCGATGCCGCTCACAACTTCAGCGATTTCGTGGCCATCCTCATCGCATATTTTGCACATCTCATAGGAAAGAAAGGGGCATCGCCCCGAAATACCTTTGGTTACAAGCGTGCGGAGGTCCTGGCCGCATTGATAAACGTAGCCATCCTCCTGGGTGCGTCGGCCTTCATCGTCTACGGGGCAGTGGAACGGTTTTATCGCCCGCAGCCCGTACTTGGGAATGTGGTCATTCTCCTGGCCGGCGTGGGCATTGCGGGAAACGGCCTTTCCGCCTGGCTTCTCCATCGGGATTCAAAGCACAGCCTCAACGTCCGGGGGGCCTTCCTCCACATGATGGGCGACCTCCTGACCTCCGTCATGGTGCTGATCAGCGGGGCGATATTTCTGGTCAGGCCCTGGTACTGGCTGGACCCCCTCCTCTCGATCTTCATTGTTCTGTTTATTCTCAAGAATTGCTGGTCCATCGTCAAAGGGGCAAGCAATATCCTGATGAACGCCACGCCGGAAGACCTCCATCTTTCCGAGGTCAAGGCGCGGCTGGAAAAGATTCCGGGTGTCCTGGGGGTCCATTACCTGCATGCCTGGCGGATCTCATCCAACAGCACTGCGTTTTCATGCCATGTGCTGGTCAGTGATCAACCCGTAAGTGAGACCCGGGGGCTGTTTGAGGCTATCCGTCATGAACTCTCTCATGAATTCGGAATCGACCATCCCGTACTTCAGTTCGAGACCACGGAATGTGGAAATGGCGGGATCCTTTGTGAAAATTCTTGCGGAGTCGCTGGAAATGGATGAAGATAAACCACATTTTTTCAAGGCCCAGTGCAAACGGGACGGCCTTCTTGTTCTGGTTGCCCGTCTGATCCTGGGGGCCGTTTTCATTTACGCAAGCATGGACAAGATCGCCCATCCCGAGGCCTTTGCAGAGGTCGTCCATAATTACCAGATCCTTCCGGACGCCCTGGTCAATCTCACGGCGATCGTTCTTCCCTGGCTGGAGCTTGTCACAGGTGCTTTCCTGGTGATCGGTCTGTTCCGGGAAGGAACCGTATCCATAGTGACGCTGCTCCTGACCATTTTTTTTGGCGCGGTGATCTTCAATTTGGCACGGGGCCTGGATATTCACTGCGGGTGCTTTCACACAAGCACCCAACTCACGGACAGCACGTCGATGTCATGGTATGTTTTCAGGGACAGCCTTTTCCTCCTGACGGCACTCTACCTGTTTTTTCGCACCTTTCGGGGAAGGAGACAGAAGGCGGGGATGTGAGCATTTCCTCACGGGTCGGGCCGATATGAATGCTTTTCAAGTGATGTATCGCTGTCCCTTGCATACGCACTGTCGGGCCAGGCGCCATTATCATGCCAAGCAAAAGGAGTCGTTCGGATGCCACAAAATGAAGGTCTTGTAACCACCCTCAAAGGAGATGGCAAAGCGGAAGTGGTTATTCAGCCGGTCAGCTCCGGTATCCCGGGAGCATCTCGCCGGGTGAATCGTCACGTGTGCCACTGCGCCACCAACGGCTCCACCATCACATTTGAGGCCCTGAACAGGGTGGGCGCCGATATCGGCGATGTTGTTTCTGTCAGTCGGGATACTTCCGGGCTGGTAAAGAATGCGGCGGTGCTATTGGGCATTCCCGGAATATGCCTGATGATAGGCATCACCCTTGCAACCATCCTGTACCATGTCTTTGTATTTCCGATGATCGGCGGCGTGGGGGTTGCCGCCCTCTGCCTCCTGATCGGGATTTTCCTGGGTGTTCTATTGTTCAGGCGGATGGCGACCGATAACCTGCCCGTTATCGACCGCATTGTCAGGACACGCGTTGAAGCGGCTTCAGGCCATGACGAAAACGCGTTCTGTATTGGACCGGACCAGAGGGCCTGCAATGGGTGTTCCGGCCCTTTCCCATAAAGCCGGATCGAGAGGCCTCAATTTTCACCCTATCGTTTGCGCCTGAAAGGAAAAGAGGCCCCTCAAATAAGGAGATGGAATATGACGCGGCATGAGAAGCACATACCGAAGAACCCTGAGGATATATTCCAAGACACCCACATCATTTTACAAAGCCAGGGGAACGGGTGAAAAGATGGATGAGACTTCCCTCAACCGGCAGTTGGCCGGCACCTGCTGAAATTCCCTGATGATTCACAGGTCGGCGTTGTGGGTTTGGGCCGTATCATGGCTGAACTCTACGCCGAAGACAGAAAGCCGGTTGATGAGACCGCCCAAGAGATCATCCATCGGCTGGAAGAAGAAAAGAATTTTATCCCTTCGTCCGAACGTGTCCGCAGACAGTATGCGTATGCCCTGCTGAAGGAATACAGGAAGTACCTAACGGAGCGATCCGGCAGCGGCCGGTAGCAGACCCTGTTCTCTGAGAGGGGAGGGCAATCTTCTGATTCGAGGACTCGAAACTCTCATCGAATACAGGTTCATCACCTGTAAAGAGCCCCTCATGGTGGTAAAACACCTCACCGGGGAACTGCCGGGGGGGGTATTCAAGGAGGAGGAAAGGAAATGCCCAACGACCGGACCGTCACCAAACAACTTTCATTCCTTGATCGATTTTTGACCTTGTGGATCTTTCTGGCCATGTTCATCGGGGTCGGCTGGGGATATGGTTTCCCCGGAGTCGTCGATTTCTGGCACCAATTCCAGGTGGGCACCACCAACATCCCCATCGCCATCGGACTCATCCTCATGATGTACCCGCCGCTGGCCAAGGTCAAGTACGAGCAATTGGGGGAAGTGTTCCGCAATTACAGGATCCTCGGCCTTTCCCTGGTCCAGAACTGGGTGATCGGCCCCATTCTCATGTTTACCCTGGCCATCATCTTCCTGCGCAACTACCCCGAGTATATGGTAGGACTTATCATGATCGGTCTTGCCCGGTGCATTGCCATGGTGATCGTCTGGAATGATCTGGCCAAGGCGGATACGGAATATTGCGCAGGGCTTGTGGCCTTCAATTCCATCTTTCAGGTCCTCTTCTTCTCTGTTTACGCCTATATTTTCATCACGGTCCTCCCCCCGCTTTTCGGGCTCAAAGGGGGGGTCGTGGATATCACCATCGGGCAGATCGCAGAGAGCGTCTTCATCTATCTCGGCATCCCCTTCATTGCCGGCGTCATTTCCCGGATCATCGGTCTGAAGACAAAGGGAAAAGAGTGGTACGAAAAAATGTTCATCCCCAAGATCAGCCCCATTACCCTAATTGCGCTCTTGTTCACCATACTGGTGATGTTTTCCCTGAAGGGTGAGTATATTGTCAAGATCCCTCTGGATGTGGTACGAATCGCCATACCGCTTCTCATCTATTTCGTTCTCATGTTTGTGATTTCCTTTTACCTGAGCAGGAAGATGGGGGCTCACTACGGTCAATCCGCAACCCTTTCGTTTACGGCCGCCTCCAATAATTTTGAGCTTGCCATAGCGGTTGCCGTTGCGGTTTTCGGCATCAACTCAGGCCAGGCCTTTGCCGCGGTCATCGGACCCCTTGTGGAAGTGCCCGTGCTTATCAACCTGGTCCATCTCTCCCTGTGGATCCGGAAGAAGTATTTCCCGTACGCCGTGGAAACGCCCACAGGCGTCTGTTACGTGAAATGCGAGCCCTGATTGCCAGGCCTGAAACCTGATCCGACATGCTATGATTGTCTGCACACCTGTCTACTCTTCCCGGCCTTCCCTGTAGCCCCGCTCGAACTCGGACTTGGCCCTGCTGAAGCTTGTCTTGAGAATCTCCCAGGAGTTTTCAAGGCCTTCCTTAAGATCTTCCCAGGCCCCTTCACCTGCCTGTTGCAGTTCTGCAATCTTTCCTTCAAGTTCCGAGCGCTTTGCACGCAGGTCCTCCAACCGTCTATAATATTCAATTTTTGCGTCTGCCTCGGCCTGATCGGCCTTGGCCGCCAGCATGTCGATCTCGGCGTTCCATTCTTCCAGTTTGGCCTTCAGTTTTTGCACATAGGCGTCTCTTTCTCCAGTCATGATGGGGTACTCCTTTGGGTTTGGGGTTGATGGTTATCGGTTCGGCCGGCGCCGCAGCCGATGCGTTTCATTTCAGTTCCCTGATCTTGGTCAGGTCCGTCTCCTTGCCCAGGATAATGAGAATATCGTTCTCTTCTACGGTGAAATCGGCATTAGGGACTATGACAAACCGTTCCGGGTCCGATTCCTTGACAGCGATGATGTTGACCTCATAACGCTTGCGCAGGTCCAGGTCCTTGAGCGATTTGCCGATGAAGGACGTCGGCGGCTCGACATGGGCGATGGTATAATCCTCTCCCAAAGGCAAAAATTCCAAGATGTTCGGCGATGTCAGGCGCATGGCCAGACGATGCGCCATATCCACGCCGGGCCGGATAATTTCCGTGGCCCCTAATTGCATAAGGATCTCTCCGTGATCATCGTCCTCGGCCTTGGCAATGATGCGCTTGATCCCGAGGCGGCTCAGGTAAAAGCAGATCAGAATGCTGGGCTTGATATTGGCGCCCGTGCTCACAATAACGGCATCCATCTCCTCGAGTCCCAGGCCTTTGAGGCCCTCCATGTCGGTAACATCCTGAACCATGGCGCTGGTGCAAAAGGGTTCGATGGCCTGCACGCGATCCTTGTTCCGATCGATGGCGATCACCTCGTTCTTGTTCTCATAAAGGGCCTTGGCCACATGGTAGCCGAAGCTCCCCGTGCCGATCACGGCGAATCGTTTCATTTTTACGCTCCTGTCTGGATGATGAATACTGGATGTTGGATTCGGAGTACCCGGTCCGATAAACAGATCACCGACAACTCCCTACCCCCTGCTCCCTGCTCCACGCGCTCTGCTACCTCTCAGCCGATCATCATGTTTTCTTCGGCGTACTGAATCCCCTTGGTCGAACCGCCTCCGGCGATAATATAGGTAAAGGCCGGGACGCCTACGCGACCGATGATCATGAGCACGATGATCACCAGTTTTCCAGAAAAGGTGAGGGCCGGGGTAACGCCCATGGAAAGACCGACCGTACCGAATGCCGAGACCGTTTCGAAGAGAAAGCCTAAGAACTGACGATCTCCCTGGACGCGCGCACCATGATCCGGGTCGATGAACAGAATTAAAAAGACGGCGATGCAGATGGCCGCCACCGAAAACACCAGGACGGAAATACTTTTGGTGACCGTATCTTCGGGCACGGTTTTGCCGAACAGATTCACGCATTTGTAGCGCATCAGCCGGCTCCATGAAAAGGCGGTCAGCACGGCAAAAGTGGTGGTTTTGACGCCGCCCCCGCACGATCCCGGAGAAGCCCCCACCAGCATGAGAAACATCATGAACAGCAGGGTGGCCGTATTGAGCGATGCGATATCCAGCGTATTGAACCCGGCCGTACGACAGGTCACCGATTGAAAAACCGCCGTCAACAGGCCCTTGCCCCAGCCGAGGGAGGGAACCAATGTTCGTTCGGAAACCAGTATGACCAGGACACCCGCCACAGTCAAACCGACGGTTGTGAGCACCACGCTCTTGGTTTGGATCGATACCTTGCCCTTTTCCCGCAAGAGGCCGCGGCGATAGAGTTCATAGACCACCGGAAACCCGATGCCGCCCAGAACGATCAGTCCGCACACGGTCGCATTCAACATCACGGAGCCCCGGGCATCCATAAGGCTGTTGCTGAATTGAGAAAAACCGGCATTGCAGAAGGCGGAAACCGAGTGAAAAACGGCCTTGTAAAGGGCCTCGGAAAAAGGATACGCGGGTCGCCAATATAAAAAAAGAATGATCGCGCCAACAGTCTCGATCAAAAATGAAAAAAACAGCACTGAGCGGATCAGGTAATAAATGTCCTCCCGGGGCGTATGGGAGAAGACCTCCTGCATGGCCATGCGCTGTTGGAAAACGACCTTTTTGCCGATGATCCGGAACAGGGCCACTGAAATGGTCATGATCCCCAATCCGCCGATCTGGATCAGACAAAGGATTACCGCCTGACCAAAGGCCGTGAAATAGGCGCCGGTATCCACCACGATCAGCCCGGTGACGCACACGGCGGAGGTGGCCGTAAACAGGGCGTCGATAAGTCTGATATGGCCGTTCACCGTAGAGATCGGCAGCATCAGGACAGACGTTCCGAAGGCAATTGCCGCCAAATAGCTCATCAGCAGCAAGCTGGTTGGGTGGGCGTGGTGGAATCGGCTTTTGAGCCAGGACGGCATCTCGTTGCGATCTCCGTGAATACTAAAATTGGAAAGAAGTTATCACAGTCTGTGCAGATTCACTCTGCCGGATAGAATAAAAAGCGGGCGATCTTCCACGAACCGTCCGTCTGCTTTTTCAGGACCCAGATATAGTTGCTGAACTCCTTTTCTTCGGCCACGCCCTCCTTTTTGGGTTTCCAGACGGCCTTGAACTCTCCCCTAAGTTCGGCCCAGTCCTTCGCAACAGTGACGGACCGCACCCGGAAGGAACAGTCCGTTACATTGTAATTGTCCAGGTGGTGCGTAAGTAGTTCGCGAACCTTCTTCGGCCCGACGTAGACCACGTCTTTTCCGGCCCCTGCCACGAGTGCGTCTTCCGCATAAAAAGACATCCCCTTCTCTATATTTCCGGATGTCAGGGCAGGCGCCCATTGTTCGGCCATTCGGAGAATCTTCTCATGTTCGGCCATGGGGGCCTGCTCCGGCGTGCCTTCCACGACTACCTCCCCTCGGGAGGTAAACGAGATGCCCTGTTGGGATTTGGTCCCGATCATGATGGACTCCAGGATGGGTGGGTTAACCGGTCCGTCCGATCGCCAGGCGACCATAAAAAAGGCCCCTGACCCTCCGGTCTTGTCCGATTCCGGAACCACGTAGCGAATGGAGGAGCCAGGGGGGACGTGAACTGACCCTTCCTGGTGTTTTTTAAGCAGATTGCCCTTGGAGTCAAAATAATCAGCCGATAGGACCGCAATCGGCTTTTTTGGGTCCACATTCCGGATGCTGAGGGTGACCGCAAGATAGACAGGGCTTTCCCGATCTCCCTGGTAGATGTGGGAATACACCGGAACATATACGGTCTGGCCCGTACTGAGGACCCCATTGGCGCGTGCATCGGCTGCCTGAATAAAAAGAAGCCCCGAGACGATCAGGATCCACAGCCACACATTCAGATTGTTCCTCGTTTTTTCCATTGCTTGCCTCCCTGTTTTCCGGACCACGTAGTCGGGTCTGGGCATTATCGTGGAGATTTCAGGATGCCAAAGATTAAATCCCCGTGTCTGCTCACCGCGGAAAAGACCGGAGACCCCGTTCAATGGAGCAGCATCTTGGAGAGCTGATCCAGATCCTTTGCAGGACCCAGGGCAATGAGGGTATTTCCGGCCTCGATTACCGTCTCTGACGAGGGGTTGAAAATCATCTCGCCCCCCTTTTTGCGGATGGCCACGATGATCACGTTCATTTCCTTCCGAATGCCCGAATTGAGCAGGCTTGTACCATTCAGCCTGGACCGTTCCCCTACCAGGAGTTCTTCGAGCTTCAGTTCAATATTCTTTTCATGCATGGTGAAATCGATAAAATCCATCACCACGGGTCTCAGAATGGTCTGGACCATCCTCATGCCGCCGATAAGATACGGAAGGACTACCTTATTGGCCCCCGCTCTCATCAACTTCTTCTCTGTTGCGCCATCATCGGCCCGGGACAAGATGAACAGATTCGGGTTGAGGCCCCGGGCCGTCATGGTGATAAAGAGATTGTCCGCATCGGAAAGTACAACGGTGATCAGTCCTTTGGCCCTCTCTATCCCCGCTTCGATGAGGATGTCATCACTGGTGGCATCACCGATAATATAAGGGATATCCTGCTCCTCCAAAATTTCTTTCGAGTCCAGGGATTGGTCAATTACCACCAAAGGAACCCTTTGGCTTTTCAGGCCCTGGGCAATAATCTTCCCGATACGCCCGAATCCGCAAACGATATAATGATTTTTGATGGACCGAAGTTCTTTTCCCAATTTTCTCCTCCCCAGGATGGTTCGCACCTGTGTCTCCACCATGATCTGGGCAACCATGCCGAGACTGTAGGCCATGATGCCCATACCCATGAAGATGATGCAGATGGTGAAGACCCGGCCTGGACTTGAAACAACGTTCACCTCTCCAAAACCCACAGTGGTGATGGTGATGATGGTCATGTACAGGGCATCGAGAACCGGCCAGCCCTCCAGGAGAACATATCCCATGGTGCCGACCAGGAGAATCAGCACAAGCAGCATGGCCCCGCGAAGGGCATGCCCCAGTGCTTTTGACTGGCGCGAGGATTTTCGTTGCCGGTTCATCGTCATGGTTGCAGGAATCAGGTCTCGGCGCCGCCCTCCCGCAGGAAGCGCCGGTGATGTTCTTTCTCCGTAAGGCAGGTCTTGAGCTGCCGAACCGGAAGATTTGATAGCATTTCTTGATGGTTGAGGCGAAACAATATGTTTATAGCACAGGATGTGATCTGTACACCACCAGAAAGCTGAGTTTCCCCCTTTGGTAGGTGCCCTCCAGTTTCGGCAGCGCTGCTGATTATTCAGAATATAACGCGCGTTCAAAAAGGAGCGGGGGGGGGGGTGCCTATCATAGCGAAAACGCGAAAGTCTTCCTTGACTCGGTCCCTGCAATCGGGCATTCTCTCCATTCTGAGATGGGGGGTGGAAAAACAGGGGCCGGCCTCATGCGATCGGCCGGGCTTTGTAATGTCGGAGGGGCATCTGGTTATGAGTCTGGATTTAAAAGAAGAGACGTATAAAGCCATTGCCCCTGTGGGCGATCCTTCACTGGCCCGTCACCCGGCCTATATCCTCATACTCGTGGCCATTATCCTCATCGTTTTTGAGGCCATCCTTTCCACGGTCCCCGATCTGGCGCCATCCTGCGGCCGGATCTTCAAGGTCATCTCGTTTGGGGCGTTCTCTGCCTTCACCCTGGAGTATGCGGTGAGGCTGTGGGCCTCCCCTGCGGGATCCCATAAGAACCCGTTCAGGGCTCTTTGCGATTATGCCTTTTCTTTTCTCGGTCTGGTGGATTTTGCCGTGATTTTTCCCTACTGGCTCAGCTTTTTCTTTGGCGTTCCCCATGGGTGGATCATGATGGCCTCCTTTCTCTCCCTGATCAAGCTGGCCCGTTTTGTGCCCGGGCTTGGCATTTTCATCTCGGTGTTTCGCAACGAAGGCCATTCCCTGCTGACCGCCTTGATTGTCCTGGTGGTGCTTCTCATCCTCGCATCGGGATTGATATATGCGCTGGAATACCCATATCAGCCATTGGTCTTCAGCTCTGTCCCTCACACCCTTTGGTGGGCCATCGTGACCATTGCGAGCGTGGGTTATGGGGATATGATCCCCATCACGCCGATGGCGCGACTCCTGTCCGGTTTTCTGATGCTTTTAGGCATTGCGGTCTTTGCAGTCCCTGCCGGGATACTTGCCACGGGCTTTGCCAAGGAATTACGGAAACGGGATTTTCTCGTGACATGGAAAACGGTCTCCCGCTTGCCGCTTTTCTCCGGCCTCGATGCGAACGCCATTGGCGATATCTCGCGACTCCTTACCTCACAGATCATCCCCGCCGATACGGTCATTGTCCGCAAGGGGGATGCTGCACAGGCCATGTTCTTTATCCTGGAGGGAGACGTGGAGGTGGAAATCAGTCCCAGACCGGTGCGGCTTACGGCAGGCCAGTATTTCGGCGAGATCGCCTTGTTGAAGGACGTGGAACGGACCGCCACCGTCATCTCCATCACCGAGGTCCATCTCCTTGTCCTGGGCGTAAAGGATTTCAGGCGGCTCATCGAGGAAAACCCGCAAATTAGAGAAAACATCACCCGGGTGGCCGAGTCCCGCCTCGCCGCCTACTCTTAGGCACCTGGTGTCCCGCAACTTACGACATGTTGCAAGAAACGAAGAGCGCCAGGTTTTCCCGCCGGCTCGCGGGACTGACAACTGTTACGCGCCCAACGGGTTCGGTGCCTTGACTGCCCCAAAGGCCCCATTTTTTCCGAGCGCGGTCAAGGAAAAAGCGTCGTGCCGTATTTGCTGGTTTTTTGACATAAAACGCAAGAAAACCGCTGGTACGTCGATTAATCGAGTGGTAAAACTGGAAACCGGAGCGACCCCTTTGGCCAGGGACATTTTTCCCCCGGGTCCCAGACTGCCTGTTCCCAAGGAATACAAAGGAGAATCTTCAATGGCATATAAAGAGATTTTGAAAAACGGCGTGAAGACATTCGAAGATTTGGAGAAATGGCTCATTGGACGGAAGGCGAAAGTGGATCCCCGGCTCAGGGATGTCATTGCCAAATACCCTATGAGGGTGAATACGTATTACCTCAGTCTCATTCAAAAGATGAATGACGGCATCTGGAAACAGGCAATTCCCGATGTGGAGGAACTCGTGCACTATATGGATTTGTCGGAAGATCCTCTGGACGAGGAAGGAGATATCCCATTGGGTGGTCCAAGAACCATTATCCACAGATATCCTGACAGGGTGCTGTTGTTTGTTTCGAACGAATGTTCAATGTATTGCAGATTCTGCACCAGAAAACGAAAAGTCGGCGACGACCGTAAGAATCCCTCATTAGAGGAAATCAATAAGGGGATCGCATACATTGCGTCTCACGAGGAGATTAGAGACGTATTGATCTCCGGTGGGGACCCATTCCTGATCTCAACCCGGAGACTTGATGAAATCATCGGAAAGCTAAGGGAAATCAAACACCTTGATTTGTTCAGAATCGGCACGAGAGTTCCTTGCGTATGGCCGCAGAAAATCGTTGAAGATACGGAATTGATTGATATGCTGAAAAAACATACACCTCGGTCGCTGAAAGACCCCCAGTTTTACATCAACACCCATTTCAATCATCCTAATGAAATAACCGATCAGAGTTATCAAGCCATTAAAATTTTAAAGGATCTGGGCATTCCAATCGCGAACCAAAGCGTGTTGCTCAAGGGGGTCAATGATGATACGGATGTCATGAGAGACCTGGTGCATGGCCTCGGTAGAATGGGCGTAAGACCCTACTATCTATATTACGCCGATCTTGTTGAGGGAACAGGTCATTTCAGAACGGAAATCTACAAAGGAAAAGAAATCTGCAGAGATCTCTGCGGAGCCACCACAGGTTTCCTTCGGCCTACCTATGTTGTGGATGCGCAAGGTGGAAGAGGCAAGATTCCGGTAGATCTCGGATATTCGGACGGAATCAGTGAAAATAGAAAAGGAGGTGTTGTTACTTCGGCCATTGGATTGGGAAAAGTCTATGTAAACGATCCGATCGAAAGGATCGAAGGAAAACCGGCAAGACACAATCCGAATAGGAAATGAATGGGTAAAGACATGGGGACTGCAAGGATATCCGAAGCGGCGAGGGTCTTAACCCTGAAAAGTCCCCGGTCTGCAATACCCTCTGAAAATAGGTGCGATCCGTTGCAGAGACCGTCCCCGAATACGGCAGGGCGCTGCATTGCAGGTTCCCCTCCAGGTCGATCACCCCGAAGTTGAGATAGTGGCTGAACTCGGAGAGCAGTGAGGCCATGAATGCCGAGCATTCCTCCCACTGGCCGTTGCGTGCCGCCTGCCGTTCGGCGATCATGCTTAGCAGGTGGTGCGTTTCGGTGATTAGATTTTTCTGATTCAGGGAGGCCTGCCGGGCGAGCTGGAGGGCCTCCTGCCGGGCTTCGAGGCCTGCGAGCCGCCGTTGCTCCAGACCGCCGCACAGCACAAGGCCCAGGGCCGGAAGCACCGAAATAACGACAATGAGAATGATGCGAAATCGCAACGTAGCATACCATTCGGTCATAAGTCACCGGTCATTGAGAATGAAGAATTGAAAAGTGAACAAAGGCTGTTCCCCCTGTTCCGCACCCCGGCATCTTGCGAACTGCGGCATCTTTTGCCAACCTCAGGGCGACCGTTGACCTCACCGACTGCGTCTCGTGGACCTGTTTGCGGCTGAAGGCCAGGAACTGCCGCGTCAGGTTCCCGACCCTGTTCCCTGCATCGCGAATATGCGTCAAGCGATGCGGGGATAATCCGCCCGGAGATCTTCCAGCGCCATCTCCCCATAGCCCGGGATCACGGACAGGAGATTGTTGAAGTCGTGGGCCACGCCGCGTGCCAGTCTTCCCGCCGCCTCCGGTTTCCGGGCCTACGGAGCGCCTCTTAACAGAGGGTGGTGCGCATATCCGCTGCGATTTTTGCGACTGCGCCGTTGAAACATTTTTGGAGTTCCGGAGTGAGCTCCTCCCCATAGGGGATTTCCCTGCCGATTTCGATGCCGTAGGTCAGGATGACTCGGGGGATGTTCAGGCCCAGAGTCTTCCCCAGAGAAAGGAGGCCCTCCAGGTCCGGGCCGTGAGAAGAGGAGAGATGAAGACCCTGTCCGGTGGGACGAAAACGGCTTACGGCCCCGAGCGGGAACTCTCCGGTGGTCATGGCATCCACGAGGCACAGGCTGTCGTAATCCACAATGAGTTCGAGGATGTCCATCCCCACCATCGGCGTCATATGCACCGCAGCGCCGGGAAAGGATCTCCCCAGTGCCCTCGCCGCATGGAGGCCTACCCCGTCATCGGAGAGAAGGGGATTCCCCATGCCGATGATGATCAGACCTTCCCAGGTCTCATTCACGCCCAAGGGTCCGGATGATCTCTCCGGAAGGGTCTCTCAGGTTCACCACAAAGGGGATCCTTCCGGGAAGGGAGTGCGTCGCGCAGGCCAGGCAGGGGTCATAGGCGCGGAAGGCCATCTCCACCCTGTTGAGGAACCCCTCCTTCACCTCCGGCCCCCGAACAAAGGCCTTAGCCGCCTTCTTGACGGAGAGGCAGATGGGGCCTGCGTTGTTCTGGGTTGCCACAATGAGGTTGACCCGTGTCAGGATGCCCCGTTCATCTGTCTCATAATGGTGGAAAAGGGTCCCTCGGGGGGCCTCCACGCAGCCTACGCCTGTGCGTACCAGCTTGAGGTCCATGTTTCGGAGGTCCCTGCTTGTCAGCAGGGGATCCCTCACGATGTCCCGGTTACGCTCTGCGGCCTGAAGCGCGCAGATGAGCCTTGCCCAGTGCATGGCCAGGGTATGGGGTGCAGGTCTCCCTCCGAGGGTATCGAAAAAGAACTCGTACTCCTTTTGAGCGAGGGGGGTCGCCATGCCGCCCGCTACATTAAGTCTGGCCAGAGGGGCCACCCGGTACAGGGAAGTCTCCTCCCCTTCCACCAGTCCCTTCCAGCCCAATTGCCTCAGAAAGCAGAACTTGACCGTGGTCCACGGCTCCACCCATTCCGCGATATGCGCCAGATAGTCCCTAGGATGAAACCGCACAAACTCCTTTCCATCGGGCGCGACGACCTTGACGGTCCCGTCGTAGAAGGTCACGCAATCGTTTCCATCCACAAGGGCCATGGAATAGGCCTTGAGGGCATAGGCCTCGCTGAGGATGAGGTCCTTCAAGGCCTTTTGCCCAAGGACCTCCTTTTTGAACAGATCGAGGGCAAAAAGGGCCAAGGCCACCGAGTCATCGGCCGTGGCGATGAGGCCTTTTCGATCCTCCTCGGCAATCCCCCGCGGCACGCCCCCGGGGAGCCCGCCCTCAGGATGGGGGGCCTTGCCGAAGAGGAGCCGGATGATGTCGCGGTTCCGCTTCCGGATGTCAATGACCTTCAATCCGATCTCTTTTCCCACCTTCCCGATCACCCCGAGGATGTTTCGCTCCGATGGGTCGGCGTCCGGTCCCAGGATGAAGTCAGGGGCGGCGAGGAAGAAGAAATGGATGAAATGGTCTTCAATAAAAAATGCATTGAATTCCAGTTCACGCAGGAGCCTTGCGGTGGGAGTGGGCTCGACGCTGTAGAGGGCGTCCAGTGCCTTTGTCGCAGCCATGTGATGGGCCGAGGGGCAGACCCCGCAGATATTGGGGGCGATCCGCGTCATCTCTTCCGCAGGCCTTCCCACGCAAAACCTCTCGAAGCCCCTCAGCTCAACAACCTGCCAGAAGGCGTCCCGGACTTCCCCCTGATCGTCCAGAAAAATCTCGATCCTTCCGTGTCCCTCGATCCTTGTTACGGGATTGATAGTGATCCTCTGGGTCATGGGATCTCCTTTGTTGGTTTGCTCAAGCGTCTCACCCCCAGGGTGGATATGGGGTGGGTAAACCGGTAGAGATACCCCACCGGGTCGCCGATGGAGGCCATGACAGTATCGGGATCCCCTGCGGTCCCGACCTTGAGGAGCGCGGCGAGGGATGAGATAAACCGGGAGCCTGGATCGGCGACGCCGGGAACAGGTCCGAAGCAGCCCCGACAGGGGGTATTGGTGCGGATGCAGGTCTCGCCGCACCCGGTCCGGGTGGCAGGGCCCATGCACAGGATCCCCTCTGCCAGGAAGCAGATCTCCGGGTCTGCCTCCACCTCATGGATGCGCCGGATGGGCCCGTGGATTTCCAATCGCATCGGCTTGGTCTTGTTCCTGGGGCAGGTTTCACAGAGGGCTTTACGCGGGGCGAGGGTGGACCCCTTTGGCGGCAGATCATCTGTCAGGACGGCCCGGACCCCGTTCCGGATGAGCTCCGAAGGGGGCGGGCATCCCGGAATGTAAAAATCCACATCAACAACCTGATTCAGGGCGTAGACATGATCGAAGAACGCGGGGAGGTGGAGGATCTCTCCTTCCCACAGGGTCTCAACCTGCGGGATCCGCCCATCCGGATTGACCACACCGGGGGACTTCAAATAGACCGCATCGAGGATCTCCTCTCTGGGAAAGAGATTGGCAAGGCCTGGGGTTCCCCCGAAGCAGGCGCAGGTTCCAAGCGCAATGACGATTCTGCATCGGTCCCTCAAGAGATGCGCCACCTCCTCATGTTCGGAGTTCCTCACATGGCCGCTCACAAGTCCCACCGCGATGTCGTCTTTCCCGAAGGCCGCCAGATGATCATACTTGAAGTCCATGGCCACGGGCCAGAGTTCAATGGAAACGGCCTCGGCCACATCCAGCAGGCCCTCGTTCAGATCGACAATGGCCTCATCGCAGCCTCCGCAGGCCCCGAGCCAGCAGATGGCAACCTTTGGTTTTTCTCCCATTCCGACCTCCTGCCCCTACAGCAAGGTCCTGTTCACGGGACCCAGCGCTGAGAGAGATTCCTTCATTCGGGCGATGCGCTCCCGGATCTTTCGGCCTTCCGGATCCAGGGAAAACTCAATTCTCACCCTTTCTTTTTCGATGCCGTGTGCCTGGAGAACATCTCTCAAGAGATACAGCATCTTGAGGGTTCGGAAGTTTCCTTCCTGGAAGTGGCAATGCCCTTCCTCGCAGGCAAGGATCAGGATTCCGTCCGCCCCCTCCTTGAACGCCTTGAGCAGGTGAAGTGCATCCAGCCTCCCGCTGCACTCCACAGGAGTGAGGAAGGCCGCCTCCTCTCTCAGGGCATTCAGATCCATGAGATACCCCCAGCCGAACTTGCACGAAAAACATACGAGTTTCGGGTCGTAGCCCATCGGGTCGCTCCTTGCGCTGGTCACGATAGCCGGCCGTAGGTTGTTTGCAGCATCCCCTCCAGGGGATCGTCTTTAAGTTCCCTGGCATCCGAAGGACAGGCCGACACACACATCCCGCAGGACTTGCACTTGAAAGGGTCTGTAATGGAGATGCGTCCCATCTCCACGTCCTTGAGCTGGATGGCGCTGTAGAAACAGGCCGACACGCAGATGCCGCACCCGCAGCAACGATCCGTCAGGACCTCCACCGGGTTAAGGAACTCCCTGAGCCCGATGGACACGCAGGCCTTGCAGGCAATGCAGGGACCGCAGGCAAGACAGCGATGGGCCTCCTCGATGGCCTCCTTCAGGGTGAACCCCCGCTCGAATAGCTGGAAGTGCATCCGTTTTTCAGGGGGAATCCAGACGACCTCGGGCTCGGACAAGTAATGCCGCCTCAGGGGGATGTCCTGGACCTCGAAAAGGCGCTTTCTTCCCTCGGTCATATCACGATCCTGAAGATGACGTTCGATGGATTCAGCGGCCGTCAGTCCATCCTGCATGGCCTCCACCATGAATCCGATCTTGAGGAGGTCGCCTCCCACAAAGACCCAGTCCTTGTTCCGGCTCTGTAGGGTCAAGGGGTCCACGGCCAGCCTTCCGTGTTCGTCCACGAGGCCTTCGCGCTGAAGGGCCGTCCAATCCGGGCCCTGACCCACCGTGACGATGAGGACATCCCCATCCAAGACCATCGTGTCCTCCGGATCGAACTTTGGGTCGAAGCCCTTTTCGTCGTAGACCCGAAGACACTTAGGGCATTCGATCCGCTTCATGCGCTCTCCCTCGCCGATGATTCGCTGAACGCCTCTCGAATAGACAATCCGGATCCCCTCCTCCCAGGCCCCTCGGATCTCCTCCACGTCCGCAGGGATGCCGTTGTGGGAGGTCTTGTCCTCGCATTCGAGGGCCACAACCGTGGTCTCCCCACCCAGTCTTCGGGCCGTTCTTGCCACGTCAAAGGCCACGTTTCCGCCACCGATCACCAGGATCTTTTTGCCCTTGAAATAATCGGGGCGGATGTTGCCGTGACTGACCTCATACAGAAAGGTATGGCCGTACATGACGCCCGAAAGGTCTTGGCCTTCCACCTGTTCCCCCCCAAAGGTCAGGGTCCGGGGGGTGGGAGTCCCCTGCGCAATGAAGACGGCCTTGAATCCCTCGTTTTGCAGCCTGTCCAGGGTCCACTTCCCCTGACCGATCCGCGTGTTGTATTTGACGTCCATGCCGACCATCCGTACCAGGCCCTCCAGCGTGGACATCAGCACCCGTTCCGGCAGCCTGTAGCGGGGGATGAGCCAGAGGGCCCCCCCAAGGCGATCCGATGCCTCGAAGATGGTCACGCGGTATCCGCGCCTGCTGAGCTCATAGCCGGCCATGAGCCCTGCCGGGCCTCCGCCCACGATAGCCACATTCTCCTTGTGCTTGATCAGGCTCCATTCGTCCCGCGTCTCGAGATAAGGTATATACGTGTCGGAGATGAAGCGTTTGAGAAGCCTTCTCTTGATGGCGCCGCCCTTGGCGTGGTAGTTGCATTCCAGTTCACAGAGGCCGCAGACATAGCCGCAAACCGCAAAGAAGGGGTTCTTTTCGTAGAGATAGTCTCCGATCTGGAGAATGCCCGGAGCAGCCTTCGCAGGGTCCTTGGGGAGGAGGGAAATCAGGACGTTGGTCCGCTGGATGTCTTCGTTGATGGGACATTGCTCCTGGCAGGGGGGGAGGTACTGCTTGACTGCCGGTTCCACCGCTGACGCGCCTTTGCTCACGGTGTTCCACATAATCCCTTCTCCTTAAGTTTGAACCAAGGGCGGGTCTTTTGAGCGAGCTCCCCTGAAAAGGGTGACCTGGAATAACATCACGATTAGATTCCGAGCCCGCCCGTGAAGCCATGTCTGTTTGTGCTGTTACCGGGGGCTCCCTGTGCGGAATGATTTGGGTTTTGGATCGTCAGGGTCATTGACCGGGAATGGTATATCAGGGGTTCTCCGGTTGTCAAGACGGATTATCGAGCGGGCACTTGGTCTCCTGACCTTCGCCGGACACTTTTTCCGGTTGCCCAAGCTTTCCGTGCAGGTCTCGTATCCTTCGGCTCAGCGCCTTGCAGATGTTGAGGCCGATGGGGGGGGTGTTCGCGTGCGATGCGGCCAAAGTCGCGCTTGGTCAGGATCATGAAACGGGCCTTGGTTTTGGTTTTTACAGTTGCCGACCGGGGCGCGTCATCGATTAACGCCATCTCCCCAAAGTAGTCCCCGGCGGTCATGACAGCAATCTCGCTGCACTTTTCCAGACCTTCCCCCTTGATCACAGAGACGTCTCCCTCAAAAATGAGATACAGGGTATCCCCTGGTTCGCCCTCACGGATCACGACCTCCTCTGCTCCGTATGATACCACCTTGCACATGATCCCGATAGCGGCAAGTTCACCCACAGAGAGTCCCTGGAAGATGCCGACTTTTTTGAGATGGAGCATCCGTAGACCCGGATCGATTTCATCGGTTGGTCGGTTGGCTTGACGCCTCTTTCAGGATTTGAGGCATGCAGACACCTGAGCGCGCTCTTGCTGACCCACGGATTTTCAGAGGCCGCAAGGGCTGTAAGGGCTTTTGGATCCATCCCTTCACACCCTTTTTGCCGCCAAAGACAGGGCCAACTGACTGGTCACCCAGTCGCCTTTTGCCATGAGATGGGCCATCAAGGATGGCTTTTCTCTGAATTCCGGGAACGCGAAGGTCTTTCTACCGGCTTTCAGTTTTTCTGCCAGCCGCAGGTCCTCCACGACCGGTATCAGGATCGTCGTGAGGGCCCTGTCCGCCACATGGGTCAAGGCCTCGATGCCATTGGATCGCTGCCGCGCGTCAGAGGAAGAAAGGCCTCTCCATATGACCCGGATTCGGCCCGAGGTGTCCTGAATGGAAAGGACGCGAAGGACGTTTTCGATTCTGGTCTTTCCCTCCTGGATCAAGTGATCCATGAGCAGGTCCCGCTCCGGGCTCTCAAGAAGCGCCTTCAGGGCCTCTTTTTCGAGGAGGCAGGAATAGGCCTTTTTGAGCTGTGTCCGGGCGAACCGGTAGACATCAAGGGCCTTGATATCGAGCGTTTCAAGGACGCGGAAAAGCCCCTCTCTCACCTTACGGCTGGGGATATTGAGGGATTTCACCAGGACCGCGGGGTTTTGATAGGCGCTGGCTTGGATCATTTCCATGGCCCTTGCGCCGATTTCCGGGACAGGGTCTCCCATAAGGCCGATAACCCTGCGAAGGTCCTCGTCACCCTGGATCTCGAAGGCCTCGAGTGCCCCCATCCGGATCGTCTCCGATGAATGGGAGAGATAGGGAGATACGATGCTGTTGAGCCGGGCGTTTTTCAACTGGCGAAGCGCCCGAAAGAGGGCGCAGAGGGTCCTCTGATCCGCTTCTGCACCGAGCCTCTCCCGAAGGGTATCTGCAAACGCTTCATTCCCGGACTCACCGGCCGCGATCACGCCGGCCCACCTTTCCTCGGGCATGTTCGAATAAAGAAACGATCGAATGATCTCTTGGTACCGGTTGGGGGCCTCGTCATAGAGGCCGGCCAGGGCATAGCCCCTTGCTTCCGGCTCTTGAACGGTGTTGAAGAGCTCGTTGTAGAAGTCCCGGCTGACTTGAGGGGGGAACCGGCGGGCCGCCTTTGCCATGGCCACCATCAGATAGGGCCTGCCGGGATCTGCCAGTTCCCTGAAGATGGGGATGGCCGCGCTCCCTGCCCGATCCGACAGGAGGTCCAAGAGACCAATCCGGATCTGGTCGTCCTCCCGCTTCAGCACGGTCAGGAGGACATTGTCAACATCAGGTATATCCTGGTTTCTCAGGAGCGCGCCGTACCACAGGGCGTCTTTTCCCCGGGAGGATAGAAACAGGTCGCGCAACCGTGCCTGCATTCTTTTGTCTTTGAAGACCTGAACGATTTCCTTTTGCTCCAGGGACTTCAGGTCGAGTAGTTTCCGGGAGATGAGGTTCAGAAGGATGTTGGGATACTGCTGTTTAAGGATGACGTCATAGGCCAGCCATATCCCCATACAGAAAAGCGCAATGATGGAAAGATACCTGGGATGAAACACGCCCCCCAGGAGCAAAATCAGCCCGGATCCCACCAGGGTACCGATCCGGACCACGGTTCCGCGAAGGAAGGGCCTGACCACGGCCCGTTGGGAGGAGTGAAACAGCCCCATCAACACGGCCATGGCCGGGGCGTTGATGGTAGTCCGAAGGACATTGGTGGATATCCGGGCATACATGGCCGAATAGATGTCAAATCGGAAGAGGAGGGCCAGAAAGGCGATGACGTAGTTGAAGGGGTGGATCATGAGGGCAACGGGAAGGCCCCATCTGCCATAGAGCCTCCCAACAAAAAGAAGGAGCACCAGGCTGATGATGTTGAGGAACCCCCTGAATACCGCAAAGAAGTGGATCATTCCGACTTCGGTGGCGAAGCTTGCATTCACGGCGAAATTGAACTGGTAATTGATGATGGTAATCACGATGTTGGCCATGAGGGACAGGGCGATGAGGACCCGAACCAGGGTGGATTCTTTCACCAAGGGGAGGATCTTCTTGAACTCTTGAATCATGTTGCTGCGGCTGGCCGCCTTTCCGTTTTTCACGGCCGCCGGGTCCTGCACCAGCAACGTGGGATAGAGGTGTCCCATGAGACGGGCCACGGCCGCTCCTATCAAGGAGATGGCCAAATAGGCCAGGAGCAGGTTGTCCATGCGAACAAGTCGGGCCAGGGGCGACGTGGCAAAGCTTCCCAAGATGGCGCCGATCACCCCTCCTGCGGTCAAGAGCGGAAAGAGCCGCTTGGATTGACGGGTGGTCAAGAGATCATTGGCCATGTTCCAGAAGACCACGGCCAGGAGGACCTCAAGCTGGGACTTCAAGAGGAACAGAACCGGATAGATGATGTCGTGGCCCAGGGGGATCGTAAACCTGAGTGCCCCCACCAGTCCCCCGCTCCCCACCAGCATATACGACAGGAGCCGGCTGTCCGGCATACGGGCCATGGCGCCGGTGAGCATCCCCATGACAAAAAAGGTGACCGCCGCATTGATCATGTACATGACAGGGAGATACTGAACTCCGTAGCGTTTGAGAAAGGCCGTCTCCGCGGTGTTGGTGAAAAGAATATTCCCCACGTGGATGATGAAGAGGAGGAAGGCCGCCCAAAGAAAAAGCGCCGCCTCATCTTCGTAGACATTCAGCCATTTCCAAAGGAGTCTGAACATTGCCCTGTTTTTACCCCGATGTTGCAGGCATTCCGCGCACGCATTCAGAACACGCCCTGTTCTCTCTGCCTACCGAACGGCGGAAATGATCTCTGGTCTCTTCATGCGATAGGCGTTGATATGCATTTAAAGTTCCTCAGCCTTCAACGACGCTGGCTTTTGAGTTGCATGCGCGGAAAAAATGAGCAGAGAAAATCATATGACTTTCTCTGCTCGACCCCCCATACCTTTGGGTGCAACTCAATCACGTCTTGATTTCAATCTTCTTCGCCGTGCTCTTGGCCGTCTTTTTGAGTTTAATGGTCAGGAAGTCGTCTTTGTAGACGGCTTCCACCTTATCATTACTGAAACAGGTAGAGATGGCCTGTACCCGATCAGTTGGGTGCCCCCGAAACCGGGTGCACGACAATGCCGGGCATGGAGATGGAAATAGACGTTTCCAAAGGTTCCGGGCTCTTGATTAGGGACTGAAGAATCAGAGCTGCCGTTTTTTGGCCTCATGGTCACCAAAATCGATTGTATTCCTCGGCAGATCTCTATAACTATTATGAATGAAATGATATTTTATTGATAACAATCGATAAATAATGTTATAGGATGCTTATAAGAAATGCAACAAGAGTTCTGGCATAATCATTTAGATTAACCATTTTTTAGGGGAAAATGGCCGGCAAACGGCCGCAGGAAATCCTTTCAACAAGCAGGGATCGGTTGCTCGCAGTAGCATCGGAGCATTTAAGAAACATGAAAGGAGAAAGCGATATGACGAAGAAGCAACTTGGCAAAATCCTGGTCGGGCTGGATGGGTCGGATCGCGCGATGGCAGTTGTCAAATATCTCGGCAACATCCCGTCATTCAAAAGATGTGAACTCGTGCTTCTGAACGTCTTCGATGAAGTGCCTCAGGCATATCGGGAATTGGGTTGGGAGCAGCAATATCGGTCCAGACTCGGCGAAATCGTTGCATGGGAAATACAACAAAAGCGCGAACTTGAAAAGCAAATGAATACTGCCAAACAACTCCTGGTTGACAAGGGGTTTTCAGAAAAGGCGGTGACGTTAAAAATCAAAAAAAGAGAAAAGGGAATCGCCCGGGACATTCTTAATGTATCTACGAGGGGGTATGACGCTGTTGCCGTGGGTCGCAGGGGGATGGGCCAGTTGAAGGAAACGGTGCTTGGGAGCGTTTCCATGAAACTCATGGAAAAACTTCATAGCACACCCTTGATGCTGGTAGGGAAGGAGGCCGCCCCCGGGAAGACCATCGTGGGATTTGACGGCTCTGAAAATGCGATGCGGGTTGTTCGTTTTGTCGCCATCGCACTTCGGGAAAGCCAATTTCACGTGAAATTGCTGCACGTGGTCAGAAGTAACGAAGAAGCCCTGGAGAAAGTTGTACAAAAGGAGATGGAACAGCAATTCGAGGCGGCAAAAGCGGTCTTCGCTGAATATGGATTTCCAATAGAAAACGTAGAGACGGAAATTTTATTCGGAGAGGAAAGCCGGTCCGGCGCTCTCGTTCGAGAAGCGAGATCCGGAAACTACGGCACCATCGCAATGGGGCGTAGAGGCTTATCGAAGGTGGAAGAATTTTTCATTGGACGCGTGACGAACAAGGTGGCGTACCAGGCCAAAGGTTTGACTTTATGGATCGTCAACTGAAATACGGAAATCATTCAGCGAGCGACAATTCAGGGGTGGTTGAGTGGGGGGCAACCATCCTGAAGGTTGCATCCTTAAGTGACGCAAAGGAGTACCAGGCATGAAAGATGAAGAATACTCCAGCTTGTCTGAATACGACAAGGATCCCTATATTCGATTGCTCAACAATGTGATCCGTTGGGGTGTAAAAGTTTTGGCCTTACTGATGTTGCTTATCATCTTGTGGGCCATATTTGACGTGGTATGGGTTTTTGTCAAGAGGCTGAGAGATCCTCCGTTTCTTGTATTGAAAGTGCCTGATATCTTACATTTATTTGGCGCCATTTTGGTTGTATTGATCGCAATAGAGATATTCTTGAACATCACCCTCTATCTCAGGGAAGACGTGATTCATGTAAGGCTGGTCGTAGCGACGGCACTTATGGCGATTGCCCGTAAGGTGATTGTCTTTGACTATAAGGAACTGAGTCCGAATTACATCTACGCATCAGGGGCTGTAATTCTCTCATTGGGCGTCACGTACTGGCTGCTGAGGAAAAGGGACACACAAGAAAACCTAAAAGAGGGGGCCTCAAAATGATCGTAAGAAATTGGATGCGCAAACCCATATCGATTGCTCATGACGCTACGCTTCTCGAAGCCGCAAAACGGATGAAGGTAAACGGCAGCAATTGGCTGCCTGTGGTCAATGGGCATAATCTGGTTGGAACCATTTCTGTTAACGACCTCAAACAGGCGATTGTTTCCGAGGCCCCTTCCCTTAAAATTCATGATATGCTCAGCGTGATTCCTGAAATTAAAGTGAGTGCGCGGATGGACCATAACCCGGAAAAGGTGCTGGAAGATCGCACGATAGAGGAAGCGGCTGATATCCTACTGGACAAGGCAATCGGCGGAGTGTCCGTTGTAGATGGTGAAGGAAGGCTCAAGGGTATTATTGAAAGGCAGGACATCCTGAGAGTGCTGATTTCGTTGAGCGGACTGCGCGAAAAAGGTCTTCAGGTGGCACTTAAACTCGTCAACCGTCCCGGATCAGTCGCCGAAGTAGAGGAAATCGTCCGTGGTTATGGGTGCAGGATCCTTGGCATGATGAGCACGTTCAAGGAGGTGGAACGTTTTCGTCATGTCTATTTGCGTTTGTGCAAATGCGACCGTACAAAACTTTCAGAGATGACAAAAGATCTTCAGAAATTGGGAAAACTGCTGTATGTGGCGGACTTGGGCGAGAACAAAACGGATTTCTACGGGGAATATGAACCGCCCATGACGGAAAGGCACATCGGATGAATGAAACCGCCTGCAACGCCATGGGAAAGAACCAGTTCCCCCATCTCCCCAACAGGATTGCCGGACTCGGAGATCTGGCTGAGAACTTGTGGTGGAGCTGGCACCCGTCGGCGAGGATGCTTTTTAAAAGCCTTGATCGACGGACCTGGAAAGAAAGCGGTCATAATCCTGATAAGGTGCTGAAGCAGATTCCCATTGAATTGCTCGAATCGGCAGCGACAAATACCGATTTCATAAGGGACTATGATCTGGTCATGGACCGGTTTCGAGAAGAGCTGGGGCGGAGGGAATGTGACTTGCTGAGGGACGTCTATCTTCCGGACGACCGGTCGATTGCATATTTTTCCGCCGAGTACGGGCTTCATCACTCTCTGCCCTTTTATGCCGGAGGTTTAGGCTTTCTGGCAGGAGATTTTCTAAAGGAGTGCAGCGATCTCAGTATTCCTCTCATCGCCGTCGGTTTCATGTATCTGCAGGGATACTTCCGTCAGAAGATCCGTGAAGACGGATGGCAGGAGAGCCACGTCGAGCATTTTGACAGGGAAGCCGCTTCCATCTCCAGAGTTTTTCAACCGAACGGTCAGGAACTGGTTGTCACGGTTCCGCTGATCGATCCTCCCATATTTGTCAAGGTTTGGAAAATCGAAGTAGGCCGTATTCCTCTCTATCTTCTGGATACGGATCATGAACTCAATGACCCATGGAACCGCATCATATCAAGCCACCTTTATGTGGGAGACGTGGAACAGCGGCTGAGGCAGGAAATCGTTCTCGGCATCGGCGGATCCGAAGTGCTTGAGAGCCTCGGGATCAGGCACTCTGTGCTCCATCTGAATGAAGGCCATCCCGCCTTTGCCATTCTGGAGCGGATCAGAGATCGTGTGAATGCAGGCGCGGACTTTGACCGAGCGGCGAGGGACATCCGGGATACAACCATATTTACCACCCATACCCCTGTCCCGGCCGGACATGATGTTTTTCCTTTTCACCTGATTGAAAAGTATTTCGGATCTTACTGGCCCGACCTGGGCTTGGACCGGGACAGTTTTTTGAGCCTCGGGCTTCATCCTGAAGAACCTGGGGCCGGTTTCAATATGACGGCATTGTCGCTGAGGATGTCCGGTTATCGCAATGCCGTCAGCAGAAAGCATTTGGAAGTGGCACGTAAAATGTGGAGGAATCTTTGGCCGAGTATGCCGGAGGATGCAATACCGATTGAATATGTGACGAATGGTGTTCACGTCCCGACATGGATCGAGCCAAAGATGGAGCTGCTTTTCAATAAATACCTGGGAACGGATTGGCTGCTGAAGCATGAAGATGCCAGATGCTGGCATGCTGTTTTGGATATCCCGGATGACGAACTATGGAAAACGCATTGTTGGTTGAAGATGAAATTGTTCAATGTTATTCGTGAACGTTCACGCGGTCGATGGGCTGAGGATAAAGGAAATCCTTCTATTATCTTGACAGGCGGAACCATGCTGACCCCTTCGGTTCTGACGGTCGGCTTTGCTCGCCGATTTGCAGCATACAAGCGATCGGACTTGATCTTTTATGATTACGAGCGACTGAAAAGGCTTGTAAGTGACCCATGGAAGCCCGTCCAATTCGTTTTTGCCGGCAAGGCGCACCCAGCCGACGATCAAGGCAAACGGATTCTTCAAAGAGTATATAATGCGGCAAGGGATCCTGAACTGGGCGGGCGCATCGCTTTTTTGGAGGATTACGGAGAGCAATTTGCCCAGTATATGGTACATGGCGTAGATGTCTGGTTAAATAATCCGATTCCGCCGATGGAGGCCTGCGGCACCAGCGGAATGAAGGCCGCCCTGAACGGGGTGCCAAACTTAAGCATTATGGATGGCTGGTGGGCGGAGGGTTTTAATGGCAAGAACGGATGGTCTTTTGGAGAGGATACCCCTTCCGAAGACCGCGACAAGAAGGATGCGGAAGCTGTCTATGAAATACTTGAAAGGCAAGTCGTCCCAATGTTTTACGATACTTCCGAGGACGGCATCCCCCATAATTGGGTCAAGATCATGAAGGAATCGATAACCAGCACTTTTCCGAAGTTTTCCTCGCGCAGAATGGCAAGAGATTATGTTGGCCATCTATATGGCAACGCCCTAAAAACTGCGCTATTTTTTTGAAAAACAGGTCGCCCCGATCCGCGTTTGCCCGATCTCAAACCGCGCTGACAGGCACTCAGGTGAAAAGAATCTCAGGCACCGACTCGCCCGTGAGTGAGGCCTCATCGATACGAAGACTTTTCGTTTTGTACAACCGCAGATCTCCCGGGACCTTGTCGCCTGATTGTATCAAGACAATATCTCCCGGAACCAACTGCTCAGATGGAATAATGACCCGTTCTCCGCCGCGCATGACAGTGGCCTGTGACGAGAGCAGGTCACGTATCGCCTCAAGGGCCTTTTCAGCCTTTCCCTCCTGTATGAACCCAATGAGTGCATTCAGGATAACCACACCAAGAATGATGCCTGCGTCCACCCAGTGACCAATAACAGCGGTGACGCCTGCGGAGATCAATAAGACGTAAATGAGAAGCTCCTTGAAATGGTTCAGAAAAAGAGTCCAGGCACTGCGCCTTTTCTTGGGCCGCAGACGGTTCGGCCCGTATTCCAGCATGCGCCTTTGAGCGTCCTCATGGGCCAGCCCCTCGGGCACAGTCGTTAATTGCTCGAATACGCGATCGGTTTCCGGGGCATGCCATGAGACACGGGATTTATCTTCTTTCTTCATTATTTACTCTAATTAATATTAACATAAATTAACATCGACACATTATACGAAAAATACCTCGTGGGTCAAGGACAAAGCAGTCACAACATATCTGGCTTCTGTGAATCAGCAGGCTGTTTTTACGTCAGGAACCTCAGTCGCTCCTATTACAGGATCTGATTAACCCTGAACGATAAGGAATGCCAGATAACCCGCATGCAAGGTAATGAAGACCTTTGACCTTTTTTCCTTGACCCGAAATCTGAATTCCCATAAGGTCTTTTTCCAAACAAGGACTTCTCATCGTCTGTCGCCGATCATTGGTCTCCGGTCTCCCACAACCACCCATCAGAAGTGTAAGGAAACGGTATATCGACATGCCCATATCGCGAAGGTCTTTTCTGAAACAGGCGTTGTTTGGCGGCGCCACGGCATTGACCATCCCATGGCTGGCCGCATCCCCTGCCCAGAGCCGAACCCAACGTGAGGAGATCTCGGGCCGTCTTTCCGTTACCAACACCCACACCGACGAGTCCCTGCTCATCCGATACCTGGACGCCGACGGGAAGTGGATCCCGGATGCCCTGTGGAGGCTGAATCATTTGTTCCGATGCCATTACAGCGACCGGGTGAAGCCCATTGATCCGGACCTGTTCCTGCTCATGGATCGGATCCACACACGCCTGGGCGCAGGCAGACGTCCCCTGAATCTGATCTCAGGATACCGATCGCCGGAATACAACCGACTGCTGATGTCCAAGGGAAGGGGGGTGGTCAAGAGGAGTTACCACCTGAAAGGGATGGCGGCCGACATTCAGATTAGGGGGGTCAGCCTCACGGGTCTGTGCCGGGAGGCGAAACAGATTCAAGGGGGCGGGGTGGGTTTGTACTCGGAATTCGTCCACGTGGATATTGGGCCCGTTCGGTGCTGGTAGGCCCCCTCGTCGCAAGTTTTTTTCACGAAACTACCCTTTAGGCTCCACCGCAACATTTGGGTCCACTTCGGGCAAGGTCCTCGGAGGTCTCGCTAAGCGGGTTCCTGGAACCGCACGCAGGGCTTTCAACAGCACCCTGTCCCGATCATAGATGTCCCCCCGGTAGTGGGTTTTCCCCTCTTCTCCCATCCAGAAGGTCAAGTAAGCCAGATGAACGGTTACGGCGTCCTGGACAGGAACGGTCGTGCTCTTGCCGCCCGCAAGGATATCGTCTATCCGACTTCGGCTCCACGAGGGGTTGTTTTCCATAACAAAACAAGCCAGATCGATGGGTTTTTCCACCCGGATGCAACCGCTGCTGAAGGTGCGGATCGTTCGTTGGAACAGGTCACGTTCCGGGGTGTCGTGAAGATAGACGCTGAATCGGTTTGGGAAAATAAATTTGATGCGCCCGAGGGCGTTCCAGGGTCCGGGCCTCTGTCGAAGCCGGCCCGGAAAATTGGCGGCATGAACCGTTGACCAGTCAACGGTTGCAGGGTCCACAAGGGCAGCCGGTTCCTTCCAGCCTTTGATTAACTCGAAGTGGTTCTTGGAGAGGTAGCCTGGATCTTTCTTGATCTTGGGGAGGATTTTTCTCGATAGAACCCCACGGGGAACATTCCAATAGGGATTGATGACCAGATAGGCCATATCCTGGCTGAATACCGGCGTCTGGGTGTATGCCTCGCCGACAATGATGGCCATTTCCAAAATCTTTTGATTGTCTTGAAAGGCTTCCAGTGCAAATGCCGCGGAGTTGATCATGATGTGGCGCCTGCCAAGATCCCGCGGAAGCCACCGCCATCGTTCCAGGTTGACAAGGACGGTCTCGAGAAGATCTTCCGGGGAGCGATTAAGCGCGGCAAGCGTCTTGCGCCCGACCGCGCCGTCCGGTGAAAGCCCGCGCCGGGATTGAAACTGAGCCACCGCCTTTTCCAGATCCAGGTCGAAAAGAGATACCCGGTCATTCTCCATGCCGGCCTCAGGGAGGCAGCCGTCGAGGAAAAGCCGCTTTCTAAGCGGGGTGACCCTCGGAGACCAGTCACCCTTTCGCAGGGTTTTCCCCGGGCGGATGATGGGCCAACCACCCGAGGCGATTACCTCCCGTAACCGTCCTGCCTCAGCCATGGCAACCAGATAGCCATGGCTGATGGGCGCCAGCGCCTCCAGGGTCTCGCGAACATCCTGGCCCGTCTGAATCCCTGCCAGGAATTCAAAGACCTCCGGCCTTTTCTTTTCGGTCAACCATTGAGGGTAGATGGTGACAGGGTCCACTTTTCCGTTGGTCAGATGGTTTCCGAAATTGACGAAGGCGTCCGAAAGGACGATCTCCAATCCTGCCAGTTCCATGGCCCTGGTTGAGGCCGGCCGGTCTGAAACCTTGGTTTTCAGCCATTCTGAAAGGCAGGCATAATGGTAGTCGAGGCTGGACAAGCCGTGACGCTCGGCCTTTCCCAGTGCCGCCACAAGTACGCCGGCCGCTTCGGTAGGACCGTTTTCAGAGACCCAAATGGGCTCGTATCCGCGCCGGCTGTAGAACTCCATGAGGTCCTTCCCGGCATAAACCGGCTCACCCCCGATCCAGAACGATTGGGGCCTTTCCGCCGTCTCCAGATATCCTTTGATGGCCTTTGAAACCTCCTCCCGGTCGGCCATTGCGAGGGCGGCGCCTGGGGTAAACATCAGCAGGTAGAATGCAAGGGCTCCGAGTAGGCCAACGAGAGAGAACCGTCGGGAACGCATATATAGACCCTTTCCTTGAGTTGGAATGCCGGAAGCGTGGGTCTCCTGTCCCGGGCGCGACTGCCGAACGCTTTGAACCGGCTTGAAGCGTCGGATGTTACCAGATTTGACAGCGTTCTGCAATAAGGCGGCCCCAGGCAGAATGTTTTTCAGTTCACACGGCCAGGTTTCGGGTTTCAGGTGTCAGGGGTGATAAAGAGTAAACCCGAATTTCATTTCAACGCCTTGATCCGCCTGATATCCTCGGATTTGCCCAGCATGATCAGGATGTCGCTGTCCTTGATCACAAAGTTTGCCGGAGGGACAAGACGGAAATTCTCCGGGACAATCTCGTGAATGGCGATGATGTGGACATTGTACTTGGCCCTCAGATTCAGCTCATTTAGACTTTTTCCGATGAAGTCTCTTGGCGGCCCGATCTGGACAAGGTCGAACTCGTCGGAAAGGGGGATAAAATCCAGCATATTCGGCCGGGACAGGCCTCTGGATATTCGCAGGGCCATGTCCCTTTCAGGATGGATGATATCCGTCGCTCCCACCCGTTTCAGAATTTTTTCGTGGTCCTCGTCCAACGCCTTGACAAGGATCTTTTTGACCCCCATCTCCTGCAGATAGAGGCAGATCAGAATACTGCTGCTGATTTTGGTGCCTGTGGACACAATCACCCCATCCATGGTTTCCAATCCGAGCGTTTTCAAGGCCTCTTTGTCCGTGGCATCCAGGACGATCGCCTCGCTGCAGTGGGGGTCGACTGCCTGTACCCGCCCCTTGTTGAGGTCAATGGCGATGACTTCGTTTCCATCTTCATACAGGGCCTTGGCCGCGTGAAAACCGAAATTGCCAAGCCCTATGACCGCGAATCGTTTCATTTTTAGGCTCCTGTCTGGATGATGAATACTGGATGCTCTGCTACCTCTCAGCCGATCATCATGTTCTCTTCGGCGTGCTCGATCCCATTGGCGATCCCTGTGCGCAAAACAATGTAAGAGAAGGTGAGCACCCCCACCCTGCCGATAATCATCATTAATACAATTAAGCACTTGCCCCATGTGCTCAGGTGAGGTGTAACACCCATGGACAAACCCACCGTTCCAAAGGCCGATACCGTCTCAAAAAAACAAGCGAGAAAAAATCCCGCCTGAGCAGGGTCGTCTCGACCACTCACAGCGTCGCCTACAAGGATCAAAAACAGAATCAAAGCGATGATTCCGATGGAAACGAGAATCAGCGATACGCTTCGGGTCACTGTTTCTGCGGGAATGCTTTTTTTGAAGATATTGACACGCCGCCTTCTCCTGATCCGGCTCACCATGAATACGGTGATGAGGGCCAGCGTGGTTGTCTTGACCCCTCCCCCGCAAGAGCCGGGCGATGCGCCGAAAAACATCAGGAAAATCATCATTGCGAGCGTGGCCTCTTTCAGGCGCGAAATATCCACCGTGTTGAAACCGGCGGTTCGGCAGGTGATGGACTGGAAAATGGGGGTCAGGATATGATGGGAAAAGGATGGCGCGTCTCTAAGGGGTTGTCGCTCCAGGAAGGCAAACATCAAGGCCCCGGACACGATCAGGATCAAGGTGGTCAGCAGCACCGTCTTGGTTTGAATCGAAAGCCTCTGGCGCTGGTGTTTGCGAAACTTGATCCAGGATCGCAGGTCATGGAGAACCGGGAATCCGATGCCCCCGCCGATAATCAACCCGCACATGGTCATGTTGAGAAGGAGGTCGTCGCTGTATTGCATCATGCTGTCGGGAAAAATGGAAAATCCGGCATTGCAGAAGGCCGACACCGAGTGAAAGATGGCTGTATAGAGCGCTCGCAGGAATGGAAACTCCCTGCTCCAGTGAATGGTCAACAAGAGAGCGCCGATGGCTTCCGCTGTGATGGTCAACACCACAACACCCTTGACCAGCCCGAGAATATCCTCCCGGGGCGTATGGGCAAACAGGTCCTGCATGGCCATTCGCTGACGAAAGGAGATGCTGCGGCCGATCCATTTAAACAGCAGAACCGCTATGGTCATGACCCCCAATCCACCCATCTGGATGAGGGCCAGGATCACACCCTGCCCAAACGGGGTGAAATAACTCCCCGTATCCACGACAATCAGCCCGGTGACGCATACGGCCGAAGTGGCGGTAAACAGCGCATCCACCCAGGGGATATGACCGGGATGGGTGGAAATCGGTATTTTGAGCAGGAGCGCGCCCACGGTGATGGCCAAGAGAAAACTGCTCAGCACGAGTGTCGCCGGGTGCAATTTGAGGATTCGACTGCGAAAGATCATCTCTTCACTCTCGGATTCAAATAGTATTCACAGTGGAGGTGGGCTTTGGTTTGACACAGCTCGTGAAGGCGACGACCTCCAAGGAACATCCGGTCCAGGTACGCCCCGCATACCGTCATCTCACGTTGTGAATCGATCTTGCTGTAATGCAGAAAAGGGCATAGCGTCTCCAGGTGTCGCTGGAGACGGTCTTCTGATCCCAAATTTTCGATGATCTCCCGCACTATACTTGAATTCAGCTTGACTTCACCGATATACCGCACGTAATCGGCTTTTGCTCTCTCCAGATCTTCAATCAACTTGCGGTGTTTTGAACGCAGGAGAACCAGCACGGGACACTGTTTGGTGTGGCTGTTTCGTTTCAGCGCGGTACTCAATTCCACGAGGGCTTCGCGTTCCCGGATGGACATCTGCCCAAATAAAACCACAATAATCTTAGGTTTCCAGTCAACGGCCCTGTCGAGGCATTGGATCGGGCTGGCAACCCATTCTTCCTTGGGCCATGACGGACCAGCGATGCCGCCGGCGATGTCGCATAGCAAGAACCGGAGGTTTCCCCCGGTATCCGCTCCAGTTGGTTTGATCTCTTCTTTTTTCATCACATCATTTTTCCTTTGGTGTCCGCGCCAACATTCGCCGACCGTCCCCGCCGATCTTAAGTAGACTGACGAGCACCACAATGAACTCAAGTCGCCCGAGAAACATGGCAATGGTTTCGGTCCATAAGGCGGCATCCGGCATTTGGGCGGTGGTGACGCCAACCGAAAGTCCAACCGTTCCGATAGCAGAAGCGAATTCGAAGAGAGAATCTCCAAGACTGTAGCCGCAAGCGCATAAGATCATGACTCCGAATACGTAGGTCGCCAAATACAAGAAGATAAAAACCATCACCTGGCGAATCCTGGCGTCATCCACAAAAACACGCCTGTTCCCCTCCCACATGGGACGTTCCAAAACCGTGGTGCGGGGCATGAGGTAGCGCTTGATTTCCCAGTAGAGCATCTTCCACAATAGATAAACACGAAACTGCTTGATACCGCCGGCCGTTGAACACGTTCCGCCGCCAATCAGCATCAGAATGATCAACAGGAACATACCAAAGGCATTCCAATTGCCGTAGCTTACGGTTGAAAATCCCGTGGTGGTTATAGCCGTCACTGTCTCGAAAACAGCGACTCGGATTGATTTCCCGAGCTGTAGGTAGAGCGTGTGGCTCGTCAGGAGGAAAATGGCCGCGGCCGATAAAGGAATGAGCACAACCAGCAGGCGCACCTCGCCGTTTCGCGTAACCATGCGCAGCTTGCCGCGCCACAGCAACCATGCGGTGACAAAGCTTAAACTACCGAGAATCATCAGCGGCAGGGTCACGGCCTCGATGGCAGTTGAGTCCCAGTATCCGATACTCTCCACTCGCGTGGAAAATCCGCCCGTGGACACAACTGCGAAGGAATGGTTGACCGCGTCAAAAGGCGACATGCCCGCCATCCAGTAGGCAAAGGTTCCGGCAAGGGCGTAGCAGCCATAGATGATCAGAACCAACCGGGCCGACTGCCGGACATGCGGCACGAGCTGGTCGCTTCGGCCCTCCGCGCTCGAGATACCGACACCAACGGGACCGACGATGGCCGACATCATGAGGATGGCCAACCCTGCTCCGCCGGCCAATTGGATGATGCTTCTCCAGATCAGAATCATCTTGCCTGCGCTGGTGACGTCCACGACCGAGAGTCCGGTGGTGGTCCATCCGCTTACCGATTCAAATAGTGCCCGTGAATAGGGGAGACCCAAAGCGGATGCAAACGGCCATGCTGAAAAGAGGATGACGATGATCCAGCTCAACAAAACGATGATGCCGCCCTCCTGAACAGTGAGCGTGATGTTGAGCGGGGAACGAAATGCCTTCCACAAGGCAATTCCTAAGAGAAAAAGGGAGGCCGAGGGCAGACCAAAGGCCCATGCGTGATCGGCCTCCCCGGGATGCGATAGGAGAATCAGAAGTGGGGTCAACATCACGGCGCTGGATAGAAGCAGGATCATGCCGACGGAGGAAATGATCGCGGCATAGCGCTGTTTAAGGTATTGTTTCTCTCGCAAGGCCCGGCCCCTCTAAATCCGTTCGCCGGTGAACGCCTTGAGCACCGGGCCATGGTTTTCCGGCAGCGTAATCAGGACCACGCGGTCGCCTGCCAACAGGTCATTGGCTCCACGGGGGACGATCGGCCTGTTGTCGCGGATCACGACGGCCACCAAGGCGTTTTCAGGCAGGTCGATATCCCTTAGCAATTTCCCTGCGACGGGAGAATCGTCATCGAGCACGATCTCCGTTACATTCACCCGGCCTTCGCCCACGGGCAGCAAATTGGTGATCTGTTCCAGCGACGCCCGCTGCTCAATCAGACTCCCGACGATGCGGGTTGTGGAAAAGCCCGAGACCCCCAGCTTTTCGAACACCTCGGCGTTGTCGGGGTCGTTTGCCAGGGCCACGGTCCTGGGAACACCGAATTTGAGGGAGGCCAGTTGACAGATAACCAGATTATCCTGGTCGTTCGGCGTGATGGCGAGTATGGCGTCGGCCCCCATTGCGCCGGCTTCCTTGAGAATCCCGGCATCGCTGCCGTCTCCGCAAACCACCGTGGCGGACAGTTGGCGGGCCAACTGGACACATTCTTCCCGGTTCCGGTTGATGATGACGACCTGATATCCCCGCGCTGCAAAATTCCGGCTAAGAAAATAGAGCGTTTTACCGCCTCCGACGATGAGAATCTTCATGATTGTGCGCCTTCCCGTTCGGCGGCGCCATCGGCAACGGCCCGAAGGAACATCTTTGCGGCCACGGAAGTCGGGCATATGGTATCAATGCCCAATTGCGCGTAGACTTCCTCTCTCTTGGGGTCGAAAACCCTGGCCAATACATGGGGAACACTGAAAATCCCCCGGGCCACCTGGGCCACCATCAAATTGACGTTATCCTCGTGTGTCGTGGCAATCAGAACATCCGCATTCTTGACCTTGGCCTCCCTGAGCACGGCCATCTGGGTGGCGTCCCCGTGAACTCGAAAGCCGCTGAAATCGGGCGACAGGTCGTTGAAAGTCGGCTCGTCCCTATCGATTACCACTACCGAATTTCCGGCGCGACTGAGGTGGTTGGCCAGATGAGAGCCAAGCCGGCCGCAGCCTACGATCACGATGTAGCGGTTATTACTCATTCGAGCCCTCTTCGGCGTTGTCGTCCCTTGAATCCGTGGCTTTCTTGTCCGGCCCGAGATCGATCCCGCCGAATTTATTCCAGGACGTGGTCCGGTTCAGGTTCGCAGAGGCCGGTTTGAACGTGGGGTCGATATCCAAGGCCGCCCGGTAAAACTTCTGGGCCTCCAGCCAATCACCCTTGATTTCAAGCAACGCCCCGAGAAGGTTGTATGCCTCCGGCTTAGCCGGGTTCGCCGCTATGGCCTTTCGCGCCGTTTCACGGGCGGCTGAAAATCCACGATCCGAGATGTGGCGCTTGGTGAGCTCGATCAACGAAAGGTAATCGACAGCGTTCTCTTCACTCAGCGCCTCGCGCTGGAGCACTTGGGTGGCCAACTCTCGAATCTCACCGGGGTTGAAAGGCTTCTGAATGAAGTCCACCGCGCCGAGTTTCATGGCCTCAACCGCGGATTCAATCGTCCCGTGTGCAGTGATGATGATCACCCGGATTTTGGGCCAGTCGTCCTTGATTTGCCGAAGGACCTCCATCCCGTCTATCCCTGGCATCTTCAAATCCAAAAACACCAAGCCGAACGGAGTTTCGCGGAGCTTCCGAAGCGCTTCCTCGCCATTCACGGCCGTCTGGATTGGAATACCCAGCGGCTCCAATGACTGCGACATGGTAAGACGGATGTTCTTCTCGTCGTCAACGACCAGAATGGGTTTCTTTTCCATGTGTTCCTCCTATTGGGCCACCGGCAGGGTGAATGTGAAGGTGCTTCCCTGACCTGCGGACGATTCGACCCAAATCGCGCCTCCGTGGGCGCGAACGATCTCCTTGCAGATGGCCAGGCCTAAACCCGTCCCACCCGCTTCTTGACCCTTAATCTGGATGAATTTCTGAAATATCCTGGACTGGTACTCAGGAGAGATTCCCGGCCCATCATCTCGCACGGAGAGGTGAACGTGAGGCCCGATCCTGTGTGCTGAGAGACGTATGTGGCCGCCTTTGCTCACGTATCGCAGAGCATTTGAAATCAGATTGGTCAATACCCATGTTATTTTGTTGGCATCCGCGCGAACCTTGGGCAACTCTTCGGTAGGCTCTGATGTCAGCGAAACTTGTTTCATGTCCGTCTGACTTTTGAAAACCGCTTCAACGTGCCCAAACAAGGTGGGGACCGGAACACTTTCGAACTCCAGTTCGATCCTGCCCGCCTCGATTTTTGAGAGGTCAAGCAGATCATTGACGAGTGCCTTCATGCGGTGGACTTCTTCGTGAGCCGCCCGGAGAAGGTCCCGATCCTTCTCGCCAAGAGCTTGGGCTGCGTGTTCGAGGAGCAGATCCACACTCATGCCCAGACTGGTCAGCGGTGTGCGCAGCTCATGAGAGGCAGCCATAACAAAGTCACTTTTGAGCCTTTCCACTTCCTTTAAACGAGTGACGTCCCTGAGCAGGAGCACGATGCCGGACAGGGTGCGATCCCTTCCGCGAATCGCGGCCACGGAATATAGATAGTGCCGCGACCGATCTCCCTCAGGCAGGGTAATGATCCGCTGCTCCTCGGGGATATTGGGATGCATCCCCGTTTCGACGGTCTCTCGAATTATCTCGCACACATCGGGAGTGGGCAGGATGTCCGCGCACGCCAGGGTCGGGGCCTCGGCGAATTCCAAGTCCAGCATCCGGCGTGCGGCCGGATTGATGTCCGTCATCTTGAGGCCGGTGTCGAAGACCACCAGACCATCCTCGATACTGGAAAGGATCGCGTCCCCCTTGTTCTTCTGCGAGACGATCTGTTCGATGTTCATCTCGTGGTACCGGCCAAGCTGGGAGGCCATCTGGTTGAACTCGCCGGCCAGACGGCCCAGTTCGTCACCGGTTTCCACGGGCACCTGAACAGCATAATCGCCCGAGGAGATCTGCCTGGATGCCTCCATGAAACGCCGGATCGGACGGACGATCCGCTCCGCGAGATACAAGCTGAACATTAACGCCACGATCAGTGCCGACGCCGCCACGATCACCGTGGACCAGATGGCGCGATTGGCCACCTTGCCGGCCCGCACGCTGGCGGAGTACATGGTCTCCTCGTTAAGATTACGCAGCTGAATACACACCTCTCGCACTTTAGCGAACAGGGGGTAGGCCGTTTCCTGATAATTGGCGGGCCGCAAGGGCGGGTTTTCCGCAACGCGCAAATCGGTCAAGGCGGAAAAATGTTGCCGATAGGTCGCGTAATCAGCCGCAATAGACTGGACAAGCTCCGCCTCGCCGGCAATCGTGATGTTGTCCTCGGCGCGGGCAAACCACCCCAGGAAGACCGCCTCGTTTTCACGGAATTGAGCGATCCCTTTTTCTGTATCACCCAGGAACATGAGCAGAATGCCGCTGTCCTGCCGTTCCAGTGCATCCACCATGTTTTCGGCGGCAAGAATGCTCCGGTAGTTTTCGCTCAGGATGGCGTCGGTGGCCTTGCCCAGAGATACCAGGTTCGTAACGGCCCATGCGACCACAAGACCCATGAGGGCAAAGGAAACGCCATATCCGATGAGAATTTTTTTCTTTAACGTCATTGGACACGGTCCCGCCGTCGCTCTCCGCAGCCATCAATGTTAGAACGAACAGAAATGCATGCAGATCCATCGCTGCGCTTAATTCGGCTTATGAATGAGGACAGGCATAGGGGAATCTGCATAGTCTCTGCGGAAAGCAAAAAGGATGCCCTTAATTCGATCTTATTGGAATTGCATGGGAAATGGTGATGTTAGCCTGAGGCTTGTGGGACGATGACGAAGGTTACCTTGAATTTTGCACGAAAAGCGGATTGCAACTTGCAAGGCTCAATCCAGATTGTATTTTTTGCGCTTGCGCCACAAGGTGGCCGGGTCGATGCCCAGCACCCTGGCGGCCTCTTCAAGGGAAGGAGAATGGAGGATCACCTTCTGAATGTGCCGTTTTTCCATGTCGGTCAGACTCTGTAAAGAAGCATCAGCAAGGGCGTTGGGATTGAAATTCGCAATGTTTGAAGACAGGTCGGTGAGCTTGAGTTCCATGTCATGCGCCATAATCACGGAACGTTCGATGGTGTTGATCAGTTCGCGGACATTCCCGGGCCAGGGATAGCTCTGGAGCCGTTGCATGGCTTCGGCGGTGATGCCCTGGATCGCCTTATGGTTCAGGCGGGCTGATCGCTGCAGATAGTGCTCGGCAAGGAGTTGGATATCTTCAGGTCGATCCCGCAAGGGGGGGAGAAAGAGTTCCAGCACGTTGAGGCGGAAATAGAGGTCTTCTCTAAACGCCCCTTCATGAACCATCTCTTCCAGATCCTTGTTGGTCGCAGCGATGATGCGCACGTCCACGGTGTGCGGCCTGGGGTCGCCCACCCGTTCGTACTCGCGATGTTGTATGAAACGGAGGAGCTTTCCCTGAACCGCTGTCGGTATCTCCGAAACTTCGTCCAGAAAAACCGTGCCGCCCTCGGCCAGTTGAAGCTTGCCCGCCTTATCGCGCAGAGCGCCGGTGAATGCCCCTTTGACATGGCCGAACAGATCGCTTTCAAGCAAATTCTCATGCAGGGCCGCGCAATCGACCGTAACCAGGGGCCGACCCGAGCGTGGGCTCCAGTCGTGAATCAAGCGCGCCAGAAGGCCTTTTCCGGTGCCGCTTTCTCCGCTGATCAAAACAATGGCCTCTGAATCGGCCGCCTGACGCGCTGTCTGCAGAATCTTTCGCATCCTGGGGTTGCGCGTCAGGATGCCCCCCTCTGAGAAGATGCCCTTGAGGGTGGCGATCTCCACCTCCATGTTCTGAAACCGCTTCAGCCTTTCCAAGACAAGATCCAGTTGATCCGGGGCAAATGGTTTGGGAATATAGTCGAATGCGCCCATTTTGACGGCACGAACCGCGGTCTCTATGGTGGCATAGGCGGTGATCATCAGCACCTGGGTCTTGATGCCGCTGGCAACGATTTCTTTCAGCACTTCCAACCCGTTGCGATCCGGCAGTTTCATATCCAGCAGCACCAGGTCCGGGGGGTCGCTTCGAAGACTCTGAAGTCCCGCTTCACCCGAGGTCGCCGTAACCACATCGAAACCCATATTTTCGAGATACATCTCCAGGGTGGTCAGGATGTTGCGGTCATCGTCGATGATCAGCGTTTTTTTCACCATTTTCCTCCTTAAAAGCCGGTATCCAGAACGTAAATGTCGTCCCTTCCCCCACCTTGCTCTGAACCTGGACGTCGCCGCCGTGCTGTTCGATGATGTCTTTTACGATCGCCAGTCCGAGCCCGATGGTGCCGCTTTTGCCGCGTTCCGAAAACTGGGCGAACCGATCAAAGATATGGGGAAGAAATTCTGGATCGATGCCGCTGCCGGTGTCGTTACACTGAAAATAAAAACGCGATCCCTCAATAAAGACCTTCAGTATGATCCGACCACCGCGATCCGTATATCGGAGGGCATTCCCCACCAGATTCGTTAGCACCCAAGGAAACCGGAAAGAATCGATCGTCATTTTCGGCAGGTTGTCCGGCATGTCGATCTCAATAGAAATGCCCCTGCTTTCAGCCTGTTTCATCAGCGGGGCCAGGCATTCCCGGACAACCAGGCCGATGTCAAGGGTCTCTTTGGGTCGCGGTCGCGACAGGGTCTCAAGGCGGGATATATCCACAAGCTCATTGATCAACGCGGTCAACCGCGTGCAATCGTCATGGGCTGTGGAAACCAGTGTGGCCTTTTTCTTGGCATCCAGTCCTTGGCCCCGGCTGTAAAGCATGCCCACACTCATGGCAAGTGATGTCATCGGCGTTTTGAGCTGATGAGAGATCTCGGCAATAAACCGTCCTTTGGCCTCCTCGCTTCGGCGGACCTTTTCCCTCTCGGCGGCGATGATGTCATCGCGATGATGGTCGTATTGTTCCAGGCGGCTGAACAGGCGGTTGAAGGATTCCGTCAAGAACCCGATCTCGTCATTGGTTCGCGAAGGAATCATGGGGTAGCTGCCGGCCCCCTCCTTCGTCTTTGAAAGCTCACGGGCGAGAATCATGATGGGCTTGGCGATACGGTAAGACAAAAAATAGCTCAAGGCCAATATGGCCGTAATGATGATGCCGAACAGCACGGCAGCGTTCCGTTGTGCCCGGCGTGCCAGAAGGCGAGTCTCCTGCTCTGCACGCTCCATAGCCCCTTCATTGACGGCGACCAGATCATCGATGAGGGTCACCATCCCGGCCGTCAATTTGAGAAAGCCCGTAAAACGGTCACTGGGCCAAAGAGGGCCGGTTGCTTCAACGAGGGAACGAGCAAGCGCTTGATATCGACGATAGCTGTCGAATAAACGATCGATCAGCTCACGCTCTCCCTCCTCTGTGATATTTTCCCGGCAGATGTTGAGATTGGAGGACAACTTCCGAAGGGTTTCCAAAGGAACAATAATCGTTTTTTGATCCCGTGGGACCTGCTCCAGGAGCAGGTTTCGTATCTCTTCCAGAGTCTTTCGCGCTTCTTGAGCGGCGCGAATGCTCTTGTAGTTCTTGGACAGAATCTGCTCAGCACTCTCCCCCAGCGAGTTCAAGTATTGATTATTGAGAAGCGCGGCCATCAGCAAGGCAATGGTCGGCACCAGGCTCACAAGGAAAATTTTGAACCTTATGGAGTGCCGGATGGGCCCATTTTTCTTTTGTTTCAACTTGGTCAACCCCATAAGATATGAAGGAAGTCATTCATCTTCAATAGCCGTGATCAACATATGGCCGGTTTCGAGAGCAAATTACCACATGCCGGGTCCGGACGCAAATGGAACAGGCCGCACTCCAAAAGAAGGTGTAAGCATCCAGACCAAATCGCATTTGTTGGAGACGTGATCCTAACCGCTTTTTGCTGGTTTTACACCTTTGGGTTCAAATACAGGACAAGATATAGGAGAATCTGTGGTATAAAGGGCTTAATGGCTCAGCCTTTTCCGAGACTAAAGAGATAAATCGATGCCCGGCTGTCAGGGGAGACTTTTGGTCTTCACTGGGAATGCGTCTGTTTTGAACAATAGTGGTCTCAAACCTTGACTATATGGAGGTACGGATGTTTCAGTCATTTCTCTTTTTATCGGGCGGGATTTTCGGTCTTTACCTTGGCGCAGAGGGGTTGGTGCGCGGGAGCGTAGCCCTGGCCCTTCAACTGGGTCTGAGCCGACTCGTGATCGGATTGACGGTGGTGGCATTCGGCACCAGCACGCCCGAGCTGGTGGTGAGCGTCAAGGCCGCCCTCGACGGGCTTTATGGGATTTCTCTGGGAAACGTGGCAGGCTCCAATATCTGCAATATCGCGCTTATCCTGGGCATCTCGGCCGTCATCCAGCCCCTTCGGATCGATGCGCAGGTGGTTCGGCTGCAGATCCCCATCATGATCCTCATCTCCATCCTCCTGACTGTTCTTCTCCTGGACGGACGCATCGGTCGTTTTGAAGGCGCCTGTCTCTTTTTGGGGATTCTGGTCTATATGGGCGCCAGCCTTTACCTGGCTCGAAAAGAGAAGGGAGGCCTCGACGGGGATCCATCCGGGCCGACGACCTCGGAGGCCCCCGTGGGCAGGGTATGGGTCAGCCTCCTCTTTGTGGCAGGGGGGTTGGGCCTCCTGATGGCGGGCGCCCAATTCTTTCTGACAGGGGCGGTTTCCCTGGCCAGAAACCTTGGCGTCAGTGAGGCCTTTATCGGGTTGACCATCGTGGCCCTGGGCACCAGCCTGCCGGAGCTGGCCACTTCCATGATGGCGGCCCTCAAGAAAGAAGGGGACATCGCCGTCGGGAATGTGGTGGGCTCCAACATCTTTAATATCCTTTGTATTCTTGGCGTAACCTCGCTCGTCCATCCCATCGAAATGGGGGGCATTCGCATGATCGACATGGGCGTGATGCTGGGCGTCGCGATCCTGGTGCTTCCCATGGCCCGCAGCGGGTTTCGCCTCAACCGGTGGGAGGGGGCGATCCTGTTGACAGCATATGGGGGATATATTTTTTATCTGTTGGGATCCGCCCCCCTTTCTTAATGCAAAGAATTCTGTGGATAGCCGCCCAATGCCTTAAAAGCAACACGTCGGCCGGCCTTGGATTTATAATCCAGGGATACTGGAAGCATGGAATAGCGAATGCCTCAATCCGTTAGGAGCAGATCATTGCCGAAAACGTATCATGAAAAAGCCCCATGGGCATCAATTGAACGGAGTGGCACCTTTATCCTTGAGCCAGTCTATGATTCGCTTGGTCTTATTGGTATCCCAGCGACGCATCTTTTCGCCTTTCGGGTTGCCATTCTCTGCCATGTCTGTACTGACAATATATTTCCCACCATTCTTGGGAAAATCCTGATTCAGTTCAACAATCGCAAACGCACCTATAGCACTGTGATAAACTGTTGGCAACCGGTAGATAAGGCTTTTTCCCGGAGCAAGTTGTTCTATGTCTGCAATTGCCTTCTTCTTTTCCGAAAGAATTTGTTTTTTCATCCTAACATTATGCAATCTCCTTTTCCGCAAATGAAACCGTTCATATCATCCATTCCACTTCAACCATCTATTTCAATGTTTCAGCCATCTGCTTCTTCTTCTCAAAGAGCAGCAGAATTGGGCTGGCCACGTATATGGTCGAATAGGTTCCCACCACGAATCCCACCATCAGGGCAAAAGCGAAATCATGGATCACGTTGCCGCCAAAAATAAACAACGCTACCACGACTATCAGGGTCGTGCCAGAGGTAATCAGGGTTCTGCTCAGGGTTTGATTGACGCTGTCATTGATCAGTTTAGCCAGATTCTGCCTTCGAGTGCGCCGGAGATTCTCCCGGATCCTGTCAAATATGATGATCGTATCATTCAGAGAATACCCCACGATGGTGAGGAGCGCGGCGATGGTGGTGAGAGAGAACTCCCGGTCGGTAAGTGCGAATGCGCCCAGGGTGATCGCCACATCGTGTATGAGCGCAATGATGGCGCCGAGTGCGTATTTCAAATTCAGCAGCCAGCACAGGATTAAGGTGACCAGCAACGCAATGACGATGAGCCAGGTCACACTCATCCCCATTCGGAGGGCTGCATAGGTGACGGCGCAGAGGGAAAGGGCCATAACCACGCTCATCGTCCATTTCATTTCAAAGCGGCCCGATATGTATACCGCCATGAAAAGGATGGAATAGAAGATGGCAAAGAGCGCCTTCTCCCTCAGATCTTCGCTCACCTGAGGACCGACGCTCTCGACACGTCTGATCTCCAATCCCCCTTTACCAAACGCTGCCTCAAGGGCCTCCTCTACCTTTTCCCCGATTCCCGCTACTTCGCTTCCTTTCCCTATCCGTATGAGATATTCCGCCTGGCCCTCCTCCTCGAATTCCTGGATGTGAGTCCCCTCTATATAAAAGCGGTTGAGTGCTTCCCTTATTTCAGAGACGGCTTGTTTCTTCCCCAGTTTGAATTGGACGACCGTTCCCCCGGCAAAATCCACGCCATAGTTCGGACCGCCCCTCCAAATAAAGAGGACAATAGTGACAACAATCATCAGCAAAGAGACGCTGTAGGCCCAGTTTCGTTTGCCTACAAAATCGATATTCATTCCAGGTCTGACAAGTTCCATTGGTTTCACTCTCTCTCCGTTACAGCTAACAAAGGGTTTCTTATGCTTATCAGGATCAATCGCGTACTGATTGTATTCCTGTACCGTTTCAGACAGGAACCTTCAGGGCCGGCACCAGATCAGTCGGCTTCTTCGGAACAAAAATGCGCGCACCAAGGATTCCCAGTTCATACAGGATCACTAAGGGTCCCGCCATCAGCAACTGATTAAACACATCGGGGGTCGGGGTGAGAAAGGCCGCTAAAACAAAACTCATGAGGAAGGCATATTTCCTGTTTTTTTGAAGAAAGGCGGGGGTTACGATCCCCGCGCGGGACAGGATGCTGACGAGCAAAGGAAGCTCGAAGATGGCGCCAAAGGCAAACAATAGCCAGCATGCCAGCCCGAAATATTCCCCCATCCTGGGCAGAGCACGGACCGACTCAGGGGCAAGGCCGATCAGATATTTAAAGGCAAAGGGCATGACAAGAAAATAGCAGAAGCAGGCGCCTGCAATAAAAAGAAGGGTCGCCAGGCCGACCACCAGCAGAGACGGCAGCTTTCCCTTTATGCCGTGGTGAGGCGCGAAAAAGGACCAGATCGCATATAGAACGGCAGGCAGGGCCAGCAAGAATCCCACGCCGAGCGCTGCCTTGAGATGACAGAAGAAGGCCTCCGGGAGCCATGTATAGACAGGCGTTTCTCCGGCCGGCAAGACGCGGGTCATGGGCCGCATCAAGAATGTCACGATGGTTTCACTAAAGGAGTAGGCCCCAGCAAACCCCAATCCCACGATCGCCACGCAGATGACCATTCGGGTGCGGACGCCCTCAAGGCTTTTCAGAATCGCATCTCTGTCCAATGGATGTATGTCTCCTTTTCCCGCCCCAAGGCCCCAACCTGACGCATCGGCCTGTTCCTTAGGACTCTTCTCAGGGCATGCCTGCCCTGGCTCAGGCCTTTCCTCCGCCCTTGGCCTCCACGGCCTTTACGGAACGGGTTATGATCCACGTGGATGCGCCCATACCCAGATATACAATCAGCAGGACCACGAAAACCCCAACAAACCGGATGGCCAGGGTTCCCATAATCCAGGTCCAGCTATCCTTGGTAATGGTTACGGCAAGTTCCCCCTTCTCCGTTGTTTCGATCACGATCTTGTGCCAGGCCCGTTTGCCATGATCCTCAATTTCCAGGCTTTCCCCACGATCCTTGTACACCAGATCCTCCTGGTTCTTCAGGGCATCCCTGTAAAATTGGATGATCTCTTCCTGAGGAAGGTGATAGTGCATCTCCAATAATGACTTGTCGCTCCGAAAGGTTTGCCCTCCCGAGCGGACCGGTGCACTTAGGAAATCCCCGGCCAGGACCGGAGCGGCCATTAAAAAAAGCGCAGGCAACGAACATTTAATAAACGTTTTCATGGAATCTCCTTTCTTTTTGTCATACTCCCGGGGTCGTCCCACGGGAATGCTTTTATCCAACCAATTGACAAGCTCTGCTTATCTCATCACCACCAACAGCCAGATGGTGCAAAGAACAATAGTGATGATCATGGGAACAAAGGCGGTTTTCATATATTTCATAAAGGTAATCCGGTAACCTTGGGTTTCGGCAATGCCAACCGTGACCACATTGGCGCTGGCCCCGATCATGGTCCCATTGCCGCCGAGGCAGGCCCCCAGGGCCAAGGCCCACCACAAGATTCCGCTTTCGGCTCCGGGTACAACCTGGTTCAGATAGGCCACGATGGGAAGCATGGTTGCAGTGAATGGGATGTTGTCGATAATGGCCGAAGCCAGAGCCGATACCCAGAGGATCATGACAATGGCTACCACAATGGACCCTCTGGACATATGATTGACCCAGTCAGCAATGATCTGGATCAGGCCTGTTTCTTCAGCACCGGCCACGATGACAAACAGCATCATAAAAAAGACGAGGGTGGGCCATTCGATCTCATGCTCAAGCATTTCGACGATATTCACCCGACTGATCACCAGGAGTATTGCAGCCCCTGCCATGGCGGCGATGCTGGGCTCCATATGCAGGGCGCCGTGTATGATGAAGAGAAAGATGGTGATGCCAAGCATCAGAAGGGACTGGAACAAGAGCTTCCTGTCGGTGATCCGGTAGGTCTCTTTCAATTCGCCGATCATTTTTTTAACATCCACGGCCTGGGCCTTCAAATAGTCTTTTTTGTACCAGTAGATGAAATAGACCATGGTCACGGCCAGTGAAATGAAACAGATGATGGCCAGGTTTTGAACAAAATCGAGAAAGCTCAACTGGGCATAGGACCCGATCATAATGTTGGGAGGGTCTCCGATGAGAGTCGCGGTACCGCCTACGTTGGACGCAAACACCTCCGGCATGAGAAGGGTCAGTGGGTTGATTTTGAGGACCGATGCGATATTGATGGTGACCGGGATGATGAGGATCATTGTGGTCACATTATCCAAAAAGGCCGATGTAAAGGCGGTCACAAACATCAGAATCACGGACAGGGCGAAAATGCTGCCGCGTGCCAGTTGATAGGATCGAAAGGCCATCCACTGAAAGAGGCCGGTTCTCCTCAAGACCCCTACGATCATCATCATGGCCATGAGAAGAAAGATGACATTCATATCCATAGCGTGGATCGCATCTTCAAAGGTGAGGATTCGATAGCCGGGATGATATGTCCCGGCCGTATAACTCACAACGAGGAGGGCTGCTGCCCCCAGGAGGGCCGAAAGGGTCCGGTGCAACAGCTCGAAGGCGATCAGGGCATAAACCAGGACCAGTACGGAAGCTGCAATCCAGAAGGCCGGTCCGATCGTCCTTTTGAGCATCACATTTTGATGGGCCAAATAGGTCGTGGACCCTTTTCCATCGCTTTTTTCCTGGACGATGGTATCCAGTGACATTGGCCCCGAATCCTCGTAACAGGGCTTCCTTACACTCACGGCAACCTTGGCAATCGAAAGGGTCCCTGGGGGCAAAACAATTTCGGCCTTGTAGGTGCCAAGGTTTTCCGTTACATGTTCATGTTCAAATTCCACCCTCTTTCCGTCGACGAACAATCCGACTATGGCCTCTTTGACCCCCTTGCCCTGGGCATTCGTAACGGTCCCGGTGACGATCAGGATATCCGCCGGGCCGGAGCGTTGAGGCGACCCTATCGCGATGCAGGGTGATAGACAGATGAGAATGATTCCCATTAACGCTATGCGCATACCAATGAATTTGACTGTTTTCGATGGTAATTCCATAGGTCCGATGTTCCTCCCGATGTTGATTGAGTGCGGGCTGCACCCAGATGAGTCACCTGAGTCACCTGTCAAAGCCAATCTGCCGTTTCGCACAAACCCCGGGCATGGCGTCCAGGGAACCGCGCGGCCGCACAAAAAAAGGGGATCGCAAATTTTGCGATCCCCAATCTCACCACGAAAAGACGTCCCTTAAATTCTTTTTGACCGAGGATACACCAGTTCCAGGGACTGAACTGGCTCTATTTCCTCGTCTCGGTCAGGCCTGTAATCAAACACCCCTTATCAACGGTCTTCGAGCAGATCGTATATCGATCTCTAAATTCAAGCGCATTGTCGCTGCCGGTTTTCGTTGTCTCTTTTGCCAGAGGGCAGGGAAAAAGGTTCTCCCCAGGGCATGGGGATTCCCTCGTCACGGATATATCGGGAACCCCCATGGCAGTGGCCATTTCAACGGCCTCGGTTTCAGACGGGTTTACAGTATGGACGCGATCCGCTGCCATCGTTGTGGAAACGAAAAGGCAAAAGACCACGCCCATGAGGAGGAGGTGGGTGATATACCAAAGGTTGAGGGTTGTTTTTTCCATTGCGAAACCTATTTGTTGACGAAAAAATACCTGTGAGATGTACCAATTCCGGCAACCGGATATTGATGGAGATGTGTTCTCCAGAACAAAGGCACCTCATCTGCTTTGTTCCAGATTCCTATTCCGCCAACACCTGAGTCTCTTTTAGGATGACGTCATTTCCTCAGGCCGTTTTTTTCCCGATCCGATGCCGGGTATGGAGGCCCTTGATAAAAGATTTGAATTTCCGTGTTATCCATTCCCAAATGGGATCCCAAGCGGCCTGTATGAAAATAAAGGCTACGAGCCAGATAGCGAACACAATTTTAAACCATAAGGGAGTCTCTAACATGGCCTATCTCCTTTTATCTACAAAGCGTTTGACATTCGAACACCATTTTTTTAATTTAATAGAGGCATTACTAATGTGACTTATCATGCATGTTTAAACAAATTAGATTTATCACATATATTAACGAGATCTTCTCAGGGTGTCAAGAAACATTTTGAGGGATCGTTACCTGAGGGAGCATCTGCATGGTGGAATGGAATTTTATCTCCAATCACGGTCTGGTTCTTGTCTATATTGCGAAGCACCCCAAAAGCACGGCTCGAGAAATCGCTTCAGCCGTCAATGTCACGGAGTGGACCGTTCACAAGATTATTTCCGAGTTGGAGAGGGATGGTTTTGTGAAGAGGAAAAGGGAAGGAAGGGGCAACGCCTATAATGTCAACAAGAACGCCAAGTTAAGACATAGAATCATTGATCATGTCTCGGTGAGGGATTTCCTTTCATTACTCGCAGGGCCTTAGGAATTATGGAACGTCGGACCATATGTGTAAAAAATATGGTAACCGTTCATGGGTTTAAGGGTCCAGAGATTTAAGGTGGTATTCTTGGTCCCCTAGTTCCATTTTGGAGCCACACTTGCCATTTTCGGTCCGTGATCGGCGTGGCCGCCTTTCAATTCGCAGGCGGCATCCCGTGGCTGGCAGCGGCGCTTGCCGTCTCCATCGCCATCGCCCTGATGCATCTGACAAAAACGCTGCACCCGCCGGGCGGGGCCACCGCGCTGATTGCCGTTATCGGAGGCGACAGCGTCCACCAACTGGGCTACCTCTATGTGTTCGTCCCCGCCGGGCTGGGGGCGCTCGTGATGCTGATCATCGCCTTGTTGGTGAACAATGTGGCGCCCAACCGGCGTTATCCCGAATTCTGGATGTAAACAGGTAAAAACCACCCATAGCCAAGGAGGATAATTGATCATGAAAAAGAGAAAAATAGTGGAAAATGTTCATTGGCTGGGCGCTTTGGACTGGGACAGACGCCTCTTTGACTCTCTCATTCCCCTTCCGGACGGGACCACCTACAATGCCTACCTGATTGAAGGGAGCGACAAGACCGCCTTGCTCGACACAGTGGATCCGCCCATGGCCGAGGAACTGATGGCGCAACTGGCCGGCGTAAGCAACATCGATTACATCGTCTCCCACCATGCGGAGCAGGACCATTCCGGGACCATTCCGCGTGTGCTTAAACAATTCCCGCAGGCCAAGGTGGTGGCGTCCGAGAAGGCCAAGGGCCTCCTCATGGACCTGCTCAATATCCCTGAAGACGCCTTTGTCACCGTGAAAGACGGGGAGGCCCTCTCCCTCGGAGACAAGACCCTCCAGTTCATCCACACCCCCTGGGTCCACTGGCCCGAAACCATGGTGACCTATCTGAAGGAAGACCGCATCCTGTTCAGCTGCGATTTCTTCGGCTCCCATATTGCTTCCAGTGATCTCTTCGTGACCGATTGGGGCCGGGTGTACGAGGCGGCCAAACGCTATTTTGCCGAGATCATGATGCCGTTTCGGACCATCATCAGAAAAAACCTGGAAAAGCTCAAGGAAGTTGACATCCGGATGATCGCCCCGAGCCATGGACAGATCTTCGACAAACCTGCCTGGATCATGGAGGCCTATCAGGAGTGGGTGGCAGGCGCCCCTAAAAACCTGGCCGTCATTCCCTATGTATCCATGCATGGGAGCACCAAAGTGATGGTGGATTACCTGACCGCGGCGTTGGTGGAAAAGGGCGTCCGCGTGGAGTTGTTTTCCCTCCCGGTCACGGATATCGGCAAGCTGGCCATGTCCCTGGTGGATGCGGCGACCCTGGTGGTGGGTACCTCAACGGTCCTGGCAGGTCCTCACCCAATGGCTGCCTATGCAACCTTCCTGGCCAATGCCCTGAGACCCGGGGTGAAGTTTCTCTCCATCATCGGCTCCTACGGATGGGGCGGCAAGACCGTGGAGACCCTCGCGGGCATGATCCCCAACCTGAAGGTGGAGGTGCTGGACCCGGTATTGTGCAAGGGGTTGCCTTCTGAGACGGATTTTGAGGCCTTGGACCGGCTGGCCGGCGCTATTGCCCAGAAACATAAGGAGAATGGTTTCGCATAGCATGGGGCGGCGATGTCTGATGTCTTTCGAATCAAAAGACCCCACCCATCGCACGGCCTCGTAGCGACGTACCGGTTACCCTCCTCTTTTCCGCCCGAGACACCCGGTACAATCAAGCGGTTGCTCTGAAGAAATACGTGATGTCAAGACATAAAAAGGAGAAAGCGACCGACAATTCATGAACCTGGGAGACAACGCCCTGGCTAACACCAACCGATAAAGGGAGACGCCAATGCAAGCGACCGACGAACTTAAGAAAGAACACCACGGCATCGAACTGATGCTGAACATCCTTCAGTCTGTATCGACCAGACTCGATCAGGGTCAACAGGTCGCGCCAGACCACCTTAGCGGCATCATGGAATTCCTTACTGTTTTTGTGGACAAATGCCATCACGGCAAGGAAGAGGAGTTTCTGTTCCCGGCACTGGAGGCGGCGGGCGTGCCTCGAGAGGGTGGCCCCATAGGCGTTATGCTGAAAGAGCACGAGAAGGGACGCGTGCTTGTTTCGCGGCTCAAAGGCGCATTGGCGGCCCTTCAATCGGGCGCCGTATCGAACGAAGCCGGGGTTCAGGCGATCGTAGGTGAGTATGTGACGTTGCTCAGTCAGCATATCGTCAAGGAAAACACCGTTCTGTTTCCCATGGCGGATGAAAAACTGGATGCAAATTCAGATATCGAGCTTATCGAGGCCTTCGAACGCCTCGAGAAAGAGCGTATCGGCGTGGGCAAGCATGGGGAATTCCATGCGCTCTTGCATCGATTGCAGGATGAATACCTCGACTGACCCCTAACAGGAAGCAACGCGCGACGCAGAGAAAGCTGATAACGGCCAATACCGTTCTTTATTGTAAGGGATTGACCATGTGGCAAAAAATCACCGTAGTATTGATTGTGATCCTCGCAGCACTGTACATCATCCGGAGAAATTGGAAAAAGTTCAAGCCAGGTAAAGGAGAAGGGATCGATTGTACCAGCGGCTGTGAATCATGCGGGCAAAGATCCGGGTGTCCGCTCAACCAGCAATCCGTGATTCGACCCCGTGAGACTGGCACCCAGCAAAATGAAAAATGAATCAGTTCATGATGCCGGGGTATGCCTCTTAGAGCCTGGTGTGTTCTGATCCTGAGCTTTCTTTCAGGATCAGAACGAACCCATCAAGACCTCTTCGCGTCCTTTGCGCGGTTCACCAAAACTTCTCCGCACGTTGCGTAGAAGTTACAGTCAAAGAGTCTAAAACCCCTTCACGCCCTCATTTTTGTAATTTCTTGGCGTGGGTCGCCCGCATGAGCCTGGCGGTCTCCTGTATCTTGCCCAGATCCTCCACCATCCCGGCCCAACCGTACCAGTAGGCATAGTCCGGGTTGATATGGAAAAAGCCCTGAAAGGTGCGCATCCGGTGCTTGAGATACATCTTCAAGAGGGTTTGATCGATATGCGAGAGCTTAGTAAGGTCGCCGCCCCCGGTGCGCATGAAAAACAGGAGGTTGGGATAGTTGTATGGATAGCTTGCGGGTTTCTGGATAATGCCTTCCCGATAGAGCCCGGCCACGATCTCGATGGCCTGGGCCATGAGTCGATCCGCCTGTCGCAGCATGCCATCCCCCATTTCCAACTGCTTTTGCGCGTAGGACTTGGAGTGGCACTGGGCACAGATCTTGAGCATCTTATCCCGCTCGGTCTGCCAGGCCTCCCGGGTCAGCCGGGCCAGATCCAGGGCCTTCACCGCATCCAGCAGGGCAGTGGGTTCCCCGGTCTCGGGATGAAGCACCCCCAGGGCCTTGAGGATGGTGATGCGATCCTGTTTCCACTGCGGGCCTTCAGGCAGGGGGAGCCGCACTGCCAGAAACCCCCAGGCCGTGTGGTTGTCGTGGCTTCCGTCCGGCATGTGGCAGGTCTGGCATTTTGGCGCATTGGCGCCATCGGGGAGGTCGCCCACCTCCTTAATGAGGGCGCGGGCCCCGTGTTTGGAGCTGCTCCACAGCTCCCACTGGGGATGGTCAAACCCCATGTGACACTGCTGACAGGCCCTCGGATTCAAGGCCTCCTTCTTGGAAAAGGCATGGCGGGTATGGCATTCATCACAGGAATTGTTCTGATATCGATAGCCCAGTTTCGCCTGCTCCTGCTTTTGGGCCTCGCTCTTGACCCCCATGTTGTGACACCCGCCGCATCCCCGGCCCCCTTCGATCAACTCGTTCGGCTCCAGGTGGGAGACGGGCAAAGCCATGAGGGACGACCAGCCCAGATTGTGCTTTCCCTTGACGAACTGGTTGAACTGGTCCTCATGACACTGGGCGCACAGCTTCTCGTCCGGAAGCACCGCCAGTTTATAGTCCTCTGCGGTAGTGTGCTTTTCCCCATGGCACGCGATACATCCCACATCCTCTTTGCTATGTTGGCTGGCCTGCCAGTCGGCCACCTGTCCGGGAGACACCTTCTGGTGGCAGGCGATACAGGGATCTTTGTCGCCCTCCGCCGCCATGGCCCCACCGGAGATTGAAATTGCCCAGAAAACCCCTAAAACCATCCATCCGAAATACCTGCGCCGTTTCATAGCCTGCCTCCATAAATAAAGGTTGAAAAAGCGACTGATGTCTCGCCACATGGCCCATATCGGGAATTCAAGAAAGATCCGCCTCGCCCACGCCCACTCGATGCTCTCTGTTTTTATACACCTTCTGCTGACCTATGTCAAAACCTGTTCCAGCATGCTGAGTGCCGAATGCATGGGTATGCCCATCTGACGATGAAATGAGGTAGCGGGTCACAACCGTTTATGACAACAGCACAAAACTCCTACTGTCATCTGGTCCAACCTGGGGATGAGGACATGGCCAAGGGACATGAGCAGTATTACAACCGGTCCGATCTGCCCTACGGCGAAGCCAAATACAAGGTCCCTGTCGCATCCATTGCAACGCCCAGGGATTGCTCCCGCTGCCATCCCGATGAAGTGATGCAATACAACCGGTCCAAGCACGCCAACACCATCGAGATCATCTGGAAGATCGATTCCTGGCTGAAAGACGGCATGAACTCCGACAATGAGCGGAAGACCGGTTGTTTTACCTGTCACGGCACGGTGATTAAGATCGACAATAAGGGCGACCTCGATCCCCAGACCTGGCCCAACGTGGGCGTGGGACGGATCAACCTGGACGGCAGCAAAGGGTCCTGCACCTCGTGCCATACCCGGCACCGCTTCTCCGTGGCCGAGGCCCGCATGCCCGAGGCCTGCGACCAGTGCCATCTGGGTCCTGACCATCCCCAGATCGAGATCTATGAAGAGTCCAAGCACGGAACCCTGTATCACGCCTACAAGAACGAGTATAATTTTGACGCGGCCGGGGGGACCTGGACCCCTGGGGTCGACTATCGGGCACCCACCTGCGCGGCCTGCCATATGTCCGGGAGCGGCAAGGTCCTCACCAGTCATGACGTGACCGAACGACTGTCCTGGGAGACCCAGGCCCCTTTGACCGTCCGTCCCCAGGACTTCCAGGCTTTTTCCCGCCAAAACGGATTGGAAGGTGGAACGGGATAAGATGAAGGCCGTGTGTCTCCAGTGCCACGGGAACTCATGGGTCGATGATTTTTATGCGGGGTTCGACAAGGCGGTGGAAGAATATAATGAGATCTACTACACGCCGGCCAAGGTCAAATTGGATGAACTGTACAGTAAGGGACTCCTGGATAAGACCCGGTATTTCGACGAGCACCTGGAGCTTCAATTCTACGAACTCTGGCACCACGAGGGGAGGCGGGCCCGCATGGGCGCCATGATGATGGTCCCGGATTATGCGTGGTGGCACGGGTTTTACGAGGTCAAATCCAGGTTTAATGAATCTAACGAAGAGGCCGACCATCTCCTCAAGACCGGGAAGAAGGCCTATGTCTACCCCAATTATCCCAACGCTACTGGCAGCACCCAACGACCGACAGCGGTATTTCCCGAAAAGCAAGAAAAATGAATGATGACGAGGACGCATAACCGGGGGCAACAAGAAGAATCCGTTATGCCATCCAAGACGCCAGCCCCGCCAAAAGGCCTTTAACGCGGTTTTCGACGTCCATCAGGTCATTCTCGTTGGGGCGACCGCGTATATCACCCAACCTGCCATGGATATTGGCCTCCTCCTTGTTATGGAATTGGCCCACGATGTGCCACTCAGCCATTACCTGGCACCCTAAATGCCCCAGGAATGAGCTGAACCATTTCGTGAGGGGCACTGCCTCATTCTCTCCGATGTGAGTGCCTGAAAACGTGCAGAAGCTGACGGCGAACTTCCCGGGTCTGATCGGGGCGGAGGGTTTTATCCTTGATTTATGGTACTCGCGGAGTTTTCTCATGACAAACTCTTTCATCGTATCAGTCGGACCCCAGGCTATGACCGGAGAACCCAGAAACAATAGGTCATATTCATAAAGATCCATATCTGTATCTGTTGAAACTTTGATGAGTTCGCTCTCCAATCCTCCCTGGCGTAATGTGTTGTAAATCATATCCGCGACCTTCTCCGTGTTGCCACCCAATGAATCGTACAGAACAAGCGCCTTCATCGTTTCCCTCGTGCATTCTCCTGATGACAGGATTGATTCGATCCTTCTAAGTTGGATATGGACCGTAGATCTTTGTCTATTATTTATTCCTTGGTTTTCGGGAGCGTGTTTTTGTCTTTTTGGTTTTTTTTGCCTTCAGTTGGGGTCCTTCCGCGATCCATCTGTCGATCTCATCTTTATCAAAGCGCCAGACTCGCCCGATGCGGATCGCTGGGATTACACCCTCAGCAGCATACTTGCAGATGGTGATTTCATGGAGTTTCAAATAAGCTGACATTTCCTTGGTGGTCATGATTTGAGCCATGGGACCTCCTCGATTTGCGGGTTATTTTAGAATGAATGGCTTATACCATGATATGTTTTAATAGGCAAGCAAAAATAGGATTAAGTTTAGAGAGGGGGTAAGTGAGATGGTGCGGGACAAAGACGAATAGAGCGATACCAGAACTGTTCCGCGCCAAAAAGGTGGTTGTGACATCTCTGTTGATGGGTATGGGGTCGCGAGGCTGTGGGAGGTTCGAAGATGCATAGGGTGGTAGCCGGAGATGGTATATCCATGACCACAGAGGCTTGACCGAACGTTAGAACGGATCGCGTCTAGCAACTATCTGAAGCAGAAAGCTATGTTTTGGAAATCTCAAAAATTTTGACCCATCAAGAACCTGATAACCTTACATAGCCCCAGGCCTAAATTTCTAGCGTGCCTGTCCGACGGCCACAAGATATTGGGTATCCTGATTGCCAATATCCTCCTTGATCGCCAGGAGGGGGTCGAGCGGCTGTCGGACTGGGCTTTGGCGGCTGCCATGGTCATGAAGAATATCCTTGTCATTGCTCGTAGTCTTCAGGATTCAGGGCCTTGACGCCGCCTCAAGTCTGCAGGCTTCTATCGGCAGGGAGCGGAGTTGGAGACCGCTTTCGATAGGATACTTCAGGCGGCTTTTTCCAAGGGGAGATTTTCAATTGTTATGTTCGCCATATCCCGCGATGTCAATTTCTTACTTGCATCCAGGATTTCGATACCCACCACATGCCGCTCTTTGTCCAGATCGATGGAAATGCCCTCTTCAACATCGATGTTATCTTCCACATATACATCCCGTAACTGGATATACAGTGCGTCGGCTTCTCTATCGTACTCAATGCGCATGTCCGATCACCTCCAACTCTTGGTCTTGTTGACTGCGGTCACAACAAGTATGCTTTCTTCTGATTCCTTATAGGTAACCCTTAGATATTTAGCTGAAAACTTCTTCCACACATTCCTTCGGTCCTCGAGCGAAGGCTCCTCAAAATCAGGAGAAGCAATCGCGGATGCCACATCGGCTTTTGGAATCCTGCGCCACCGCATTCTGTTTTTTGCGTGCCGGGTATATGTGATGGGTTTCATTTATAAACATGTTATCAGTTCTTATGGCCGGTCGGCAACAGGAAAGTGTTTACATTTTCTGACAGTTTGCCAATCAGGATATAAAATTATAAAATCGGACCAATTCGATCGTCTCCTGCGGCCAGATCTCTTTCTCAGGCGGGCAACGATAGGCGTGCTTGTTCAATCTCTGGGTATAAGGCGGTAATTTCTGTTTGAATGTCGATGGTGAGTTTCAAGGCAGTTACAATGCGGCAATAGGTGCGGATGTCGTCCAGTTCCAGACGCCGCTCCCACCGATTCTTGAGCCATTTCTCGCAGACCATATATCCGTCGATGCGATAGTTCTATGGGCATGTGGCTGCCTTTTTCCTCTGAGACCACAGACTGCTCCGAAGAGACTTGACAAATACTCCCAATTAGGATAATAATAAATAAACAAAAGTGTTTATTTACCAGGAACGTTATTGGCCATGGCAGGCGACAAGATCTCCAGATTATTGAGTGCCGACACTCCGTTTTTCACGACGTCGTCCCTCCAGGTCATTTTTGAGGCATCAAGGGAGAGCACCCGGACGATCACGACCAGACTTGTCAAACGGGGCGTACTCACCCGCATTCGTCGTGATCTCTATGCCCTTATCAACAGAAAGTACTCCCTGTTTTCCTTAGCGAACGCCCTATGCCAACCATCTGTCGTTTCATTGGAATCGGCTCTCAATTATTGGGGACTGATTGTTCAGGTTCCACAGATTGTTTTTTCCACGGCACTTAAGAGTTATCAGTATCAAGTCGAAAACACCACATTTGTTTATCGGCGCATAGCGCCCCCGCTGATGCGTTTCGGACAGGTGCAGGTCGAAGATTTTTACATTGCCGATCCGGAAAAGGCCTTCCTGGACAGTCTATATATGCGGACAAAAGGGCTTGTCGAACTCCTCCCGGAAGACGTGAATATGGGCAGACTGGATACGGACATTCTCACATATTACGGCCGTTTTTATCCTGACAGGGTGAGAGAACTGGTTCGTTTTTTCAGGAAGCAGAACTATGAAGCCAAATAAACAGGATTTTTTCAATCAGTACCGGGAAAACGTCATCATAGAGGTTGTTCAGGCCCTGGCCAAATCCGATGCCGGTTCACAAATCGCCTTTAAGGGGGGAACGGCACTCAAGCTTTTCTATGATCTGCCCCGTTACTCCGAGGATATCGATTATGATGTCCTTCCAGGGGGATTGCCCGATGGGCTTATCGGCATCATCAAAAGCCTTTGCACAAAGAAACGCTGGGAGGTAACCGACAACGCCCTAAAATACCACACAATCCTTGTAGAGCTGCGATTCAGGGGGCCTGACAGAAATTTCCATATAAAAATTGAAATCTCCACCAGGGAAAAGGAACTCAAAACCGCCATTCTCCCCCTCAGAGGCGTGCCCATCGTCACGCTGGAGCCCTCCTTCTTAATGACAGAGAAGCTTCTCACGTATCTTGACCGCCAGGCCGGCAGAGACATCTTTGATACCTGGTTTATCCTGAACGGCGCATACCCCCTGGATGAAGCCATGATAGCGCGAGCGTTTGAGAATCGTTCGGCGTTTTTTCAGGCCCTGTTGAATACGGTCAAGACAGCAGATCCCAAGAAAATCCTTCGAGACACCGGTAAGCTTTTAAATCAGGATTACAGGAACTGGATACAGACATCCTTCCTTGCCGACCTTGAGCGGCTGATCAAAAAGCAGATGTAAAGGTGTATCTTTTTAAAACTCAAAAAATTCCGGACATCGAAAACGTGAGATATGCCTACGGTTCCTTGATGAGAACGCTGCATCGAATTCAAAAAATCCCATCCGCGTGTATTATCCTATTCCTTATGTCAAAACCCAGAACATCGTCAAGCTCAAAAATCCTGTGATATCCATAGCCCTTGGCGACACGCCCATACCCGTCATGGGCGGGGCCATGCCGAGTTTGTTGAGTACCACGGGCCGGCCGCAAAGGATCGTTTCCACCAGTTCGCCGTTCCGGTACAGGCGGAATTCGAGGAAGTTGGTCAGGATGAGGTTGGGAAAGGTGGACCGGTAGCGCCGAAGCTGGTCAGTGCCTTCAATGAGATCGAGCCATTCCTCAGTGGGCCTTTTGGCCTCGATGTACCCGATGATTCGGTCTGTGCCGTTCTAGAGGCGGAAGTCGGGGTTGCCCGCGTCCGTGGGTTTGGGAAGGGTGGTGACAGGGACATGGGAGCGGTCGGTGGTCTCGGAGACCTCGTGAAACAGGTTCGCCAGGGCCGGATAGAAGCTTTCCTCACGTGCGTCCCCCCGCAGGGTTGTATCGGATAACTCCTTCAAGTACTCCTTGAAAAGCGCTTTTACCTTCATCGCCGTCATATGCCCGCTTCCCGGTATGGGTGTTCTGGCCCGAGAATTGCCCCCGGCTTCTCGTTGAAAGTCCAAGACCGCAAAGCTCGATCATTTCTCCGGCAACTTGGGCTGAACTCTTCCAACAATAGATTGCAGTCGCACATTTCCATCGACCGTCAAAATCAGGTTAGAGATCCCACCCGAGATGGGGTCGACTTTCAGAGAGTTCCGAGAAATGAGGAGAAACGAGATTCCTCTTTGATATAAGGCAATATTTTGGACGAATGAATAAGCGGATGTGGCGGCCGCGCGTGCCACCTCCATATTGGATCTTAGCGCGGAATTAGAGAGATCTTTGATGCGGTCTCGATAAATAAGCAGTTGTACCGATAATATCGGAATTAGGAGAATATAAAGAAGAAAGAAGAGTCTTCTGCGAATCGTGGTGTTACCTGTGAGGTTCTTTTGACGTGAAACTTGACCCATGGGCGCGAGCCTCCTCTCAAAGGCACAGAAATCTGAGGTAAGCCCATATGAAATTTGTGGATGGGAAAGCGGCGCCGGCGGCCCTGGAAAGGGCCTCCCAAGTCCCTGGATTCCGGTTCATCCCCGTCTATGGCCTGAAGGCGGTGGGAAAGCCCCGACTTGTTCAGGAGTTTATCAGGGGAAATAAGGCCATGCCCAACGAATCAATAAGTATGGGCACCATCAGCCCGGCGGCACCAGGAGAGGCGCAGGGACGGGCTGCGAATGTTGCGCACTAAAAGATTTCTCTCCTGTTTTCCCGGTGATCCACCACGTAGAGGAGTTCGGCTTTTTGTCGGAGTTCCTCTTCGAGACGGGGAAGTTTGTCCCGATCCACCCCATACATCCTGATGAATACCTTTCTGAAGCCTTTGGGAACATGTTCGTATGTGCTCAGAATGCTCACCATTCGGCCCCCGTAACTCCGGATGATATCCGCGACCTCTTTGATGGACCCTGAGCGGTCTTCCACCTGGAAGGCAAACTGGATCCCCCGTTGCCCCACACCGGTCAGAGAAACCAGGACCCTGAAGATGTCTCCCTTGGTAATGGTCCCCACCACCCGGCCTTCCCGATCCACCACCGGGGCGCCGGATATCCTGTTTTTCATTAATATCTCGGCGGCCTCTTCAACCGTAAAATCAAAGGGTATGGTCACCGGTTCTTTGGTCATGATGTCCTTGACTGCGATTTTTGAAATCAAATAAAGCAACTCATGCATTTCCAGGGTGGTGGCATCGGATGCAGAGGCCCTTTTCATATCCCTGTCCGTAACGATTCCCACCAACTTGCCCCTTTTCATAACAGGCAACATGGAGATCATATGCTTTTTCATTAACCCCATGGCCTCATGCATGGAGTCATTCGCATCGACAGTGATGACCGTCTTTGTCATCCAGTCTTTTACCAACATTGCAGCACCTCCCTTTCCTTTATGCGACCGGGATATCTTTCATCCCCGGATCGGCTGTCTTATCCAACGCGATTATCGAATGCCTCAACTGAACAGTGAAGCAAATTCACCTGTGACGATAAATCGGACAGGTTGTTTCCTCAGAAACAGAAGATCATCCCTGAACTCATCCTGGGCGAATTGAATATCCTTTACCAAGGAACTGGTGTGAATAATAACGGTCGATACATTTCGTACATACCGCCAGAGCAAATCGATCAGTTGCCTGGCCGAAACGCCGTTGAATTTTCCTATGAGTTTGAGATGCAGGTAGTCACCGTTTACATGCGTAAGTATCTTGAACTCGGAGTCCATGCTGACACCCCCTTTCCCTCAAGCGGATGAAAATGATTGCAGCGACCTCCGGGGAATGCCTTCCCCCTCTTCTCGTACCGACGTTAAATGAGTATATGGGTCGCGCGACGTATCCACGCATCTTCTCTTCTGTCATTCTCTAGCAACCGATGTGCCAACAGAAGAAAAAGAGGGAGTAAGATCCCAATTAATTGAAATCCTATTGTTTTTCATAGAGCACAAATATGTTTGGGATTCGATTCACAGCGACATGTGTCGATTTCTTTTACTAACTGTAAACCGCAGCGTGAGACTTTCCGGAATAGATCATTCAGTTCCCCCCTGAGCTTCAAATGATTTCTGCAAATTTGATAGACAGCAGATTTTTGAGATTAGAAGAGATAAAGAAAATCATGGACAATGGAAACTTTGTCAAAAACAAATTCTTTTAGTGACTTAGACGGCTGCCTGTTTTCGGAAACAGGAGATGGATTTGCTGCTCCCCCGGTGCGGTGCGACATGAGGAGATCCTTTTGCAGCGATCCACGGCAGCTTTGCAGACCCCCTGACAGGAAAGGCACAGGTGTTGCATTTCATCAGGGATGGGATAAGGCGGGGAGCGGACCGCACTGCTTTCCACCCGACATGCCATGGACCACATTATCTTATCCACATTGTCCACCCAAGAAAGGAGGTCTACATGTTGCCTTTAAAAAAGATCCTATGTCCTACGGATTTCAGCGATCCATCTTTTGAGGCGTTGGAAGTGGCCACCGAACTGGCCTTGCATTTTTCCTCCGAGCTGATCGTCATCCACGTCGTAGCGCCGATTCCGGTTATCGCAACGGAGTACAGGAGCCCAGCAGCCTTCAATGTTCAGGAATATCAGAAGGTAATGGAAGCATCGTCGATGAAGGTCCTGGAAGAGCAAATCGGAAAGAGGATACCTGAACGTGTTTCGACCCGCAGGATATTATCTTCGGGCGATCCCGCCGATCAGATTGTGAATACCGCCGAAAATGAAAACGTGGACGTTATCGTCATCGCCACCCGGGGCCAAACCGGATTAAAACGCCTTGTCTTCGGTTCGGTCGCAGAAAAGGTCGTTCGGCTTGCCAGGCGTCCTGTTCTCAGCATCCGGGAGAGGCACCCATAATCTTGAGAAAAAAGCGGACAGCTGAATTCCGTTTTTTGATGCAGGAGAGTGCCGCGGCCCTGTCGCCCGAATATCGAACCGAGTCGGGAGGGCGGGCCGGGGGGAGGGGCTTCGTATGAGCATGGTTAATCTCGACAGGGTTTTCAGGCCCACGTCCGTGGCCCTTGTCGGTGCAACCGACAGGGAGGGAACCATCGGGCATGCCCTGTGGAGAAACCTGACCACAGGGAGGTTCAAGGGCAGGGTCTATCCTGTCAATCCCCACCGCAAGGCATTGGGAAAAGCGGTTGTCTATCCTTCCATATCGGCCATCGAAGCGCCGCTGGACCTGGCGGTGATCGCCACCCCCATCAATACCGTCCCGGAGGTCCTGGCGGCGTGCGCCCAAAAACAGGTGGGCGGTGCGATTGTCATTTCTGCCGGGGGAAAAGAAATCGGCAAGGAAGGGATCAGGAGTGAAAAAGAGATCCAGAAAGCGGCCGCCAAGGGCAAGATCCGTATCGTAGGTCCCAACTGCATGGGGATCATCGCGGCTGAACCGGGACTCAATGCAAGTTTTGCCGAAGAGATGCCGCTTCCCGGACGGATTGCCTTCCTCTCTCAGAGTGGTGCGATCTGCTCGGCGATTCTGGATCTGTCCTTTGAAGAGAGCATCGGATTTCGGTATTTTGTCAGCGTGGGGTCCATGCTTGACGTGGATTTCGGCGATCTCATCAATTATTTCGGGCATGACCCGGAGGTGAGCAGCATCCTCCTATACATAGAGCAGCTCAGCCGCGTCAGAAAATTTCTGAGCGCGGCCAGGACAGTGACCCGCTTCAAGCCGATCATCGTGCTCAAATCCGGAAGGTCCCCGGCAGGGGCCAAGGCCGCCTCCTCACACACGGGGGCGCTGGCCGGAGAAGACGCCATCTATGATGCCGCCTTTGAACGCGCCGGAATCATACGTGTGGATACCATTCAGGAGCTATTCGACTGTGCGGAACTCGTTGCCAAACAGACCCCGGCCAAGGGATCCAGCCTTGCCATCCTGACAAACGGCGGGGGCCCCGGCGTAATGGCCGCCGATGCCCTGGCAACCAGCGGTCTGGTGCCCGCCCAACTCGAATCCTCAACCATCCAGCAGCTGAATGGCGTGCTCCCTTCCTACTGGAGCAGGGGGAATCCCATCGATATGCTGGGAGACGCCACCATTGAACGATGGCGGAAGGTGGTCGGAATCATGCTGGAGGCCCGGGAGATTCAGGCCCTTCTCATCATCTTTGTCCCCCAGGCCCTGACCCCTGGAACCGAGGTGGCCAGGGCGCTTGTGGAACGTCTCGGGGCCGGCCCCCATTATCCGGTTCTGGGCGTGTGGATGGGGGGGAAGAGCGCCAGGGAGCCGAGGCAACTCCTCAACCGCGCCGGCATCCCGACCTACGACACCCCTGAAAGGGCGGTCAGGGCCTTTGTCCATCTCCGGAGATATGCCAGGGAGCTGGAGCTGCTGGGAGAGGTCCCCCCGAGACTTGAAACGACCCTCCTGTTTGATCGAAACAAGGCAAGAGACATTCTGACCCCTGTCCTGGAAAAAGGAGGCGGACTTCTCACGGAGATGGAATCGAAGGCCCTTCTTTGCGCTTATGGGATCCCGGTGAATCCGACTCGAGCGGTCGCCTCTGCTGAGGCCGCTGTCTCAGCAGCCAGGGAAATGAGGGGTCCGGTCGTCATGAAGGTCTTGTCGCGACAGATCACCCATAAGAGCGATATCGGAGGGGTGTTATTGAATCTCGAAGGCGACCGCGCCGTTGCCTCCGCCTTTCAAAAAATTATCCAAGGCGCAAGGCAACACTTTCCGGAGGCGGAGATCGATGGAGCGACCCTCCAGCCGATGATCCTGGGTGGAGAACATGAACTCATCGTCGGCGCCAAGCAGGACACGGAATTCGGCCCCGTGATCCTCTTCGGCATGGGCGGCGTGATGACCGAAATTTTCAAAGACAGGGCCCTGGGACTTCCTCCTCTCAACCGGCTGCTCGCCCGGCGGCTCATGGAAAAAACCCTCTGTTATCAGGTCCTGAAGGGATTCCGAAACAGGGAGGCCGCAAATATGCCCCTCCTGGAGGAAATCCTGATACGTCTTTCTCAGCTCCTCACCGATCTGCCTGAGGTGTGGGAACTGGATATCAATCCGCTGATCCTCAGGGGTAAAGAGGCAGTTGCCGTTGATGCGAGGGTGGTTGTCACTCCCACGGCGGTGAAGGCACCTTCCCATCTGGTGATCAGCCCCTATCCCGAACAATATGAATCCGATGCCGTTACCCGGGATGGCCGACCTTACGGCATCCGGCCCATAAAACCGGAGGATGCATCTTTACTGATCCAGCTTTTCAGCACCCTTTCAAGGAAGTCGGTGTACTACCGGTTTCTGAGTCCTCTAAAGGCGTTGCCCCCTCAGATGGTTTCGCTGTTCACCCAGATAGACTACGACCGCGATATGGCCCTGGTGGCCGTGGAGCACCGGGACGGAGAAGAAAGGCTTCTCGGTGTGGCCAGGCTGATGGTGGAGCCCGGCGGAGAACGGGGCGAATTCGCCGTAGTCATCGGGGACAGTTGGCAGGGGCTGGGTATCGGGGCCCGTCTCATGGAGGATCTCCTGGCTATCGGAAAGGAGAGGGGAATGGAAGAAATCTGGGGGCTGGTGCTTCCCGAAAACAAGACCATGCTGAACCTTGCACAAAAGCTGGGCTTCTCCATAAGGCCTTCGGAAGATCGTCGCGTCTACCGGGTGGCATTGCGATTATCCGGCCAAGGGGATGACAACCAAGGCGGCGGGCAGGCAACAAAATGACATCCTGAAGGAATACCCGCCAGCCGTATCCGGAAGGAGCCCTCCATTTGAAAAAGGTTCTTTATCCCTTCATAGACATATGTCCGTAAGTTTCAAGGCCGGACACTCACAGCCGATCCTCCGCCGACGGACCCCTGGTTGGGTCATCGCATCTGAGAAGCAAAAGCCCTCGGCGCTGACGACCGACCGCAGGCCTATTCCCAGGGGCTTCAGAAAGGGGATTTGTGGGTATGGTTAGGCATCCTCCTTTTCCTGATCAAAGACCCTTCCCGGAAACCGCATGAGCTGTTTGATCCTTGCCCCCCGTATCTTCTGTTCGTGGGCGTTCTTTTTTTCAAAGGCCTGCCCGAGTTTGATCATCAGGTCCTCCAGCCTTACGGGTTTCAGCAGATAGTCAAAGGCCCCCAACTTCATCCCCTCGATGCTCGTTTCAACAGAAGCATGCCCGGTCAACAGGATGACCTCGCACAGGGGTTGTATTTTTTTCATCTCTCGCAGGGCCTCGATGCCGTCCATCCCTCCGGGCATCTTCACATCCAGTATCACCACGTCAAAAAGCTGCTTTTTCATCTCTTCGACGGCAGCCTCGCCGCTCAGGACCCCGATGGCATCCACATTCCTCTTCTTGAGACGATTCACCAGGGTCTCCAGAAAATCCTTTTCGTCATCCACAACAAGTACTCTAAAAAGATCCATTTGCTCCTCCCTCCTTTCGCTACGCATGACCCAACCGACGATGATTATTTCTTCTCAGGCGCCACTGCCGGTATCTTTATGGTAAAGGTGGTGCCCTTCCCGGCCTCTGTCTCAAGATGGATGTCGCCGCCCATCTTTTTCATTATGGTGTAACTGATCCACAGACCCAGCCCCGTTCCTTTGCCGGGATCTTTGGTGGTATAGAAAGGATCGAACACCCTTTTTTTCTGCTCAGGGGGAATTCCGGGTCCTGTGTCCGTTATGTCAACAGCTATCAAGGGACCATCCCGCTGGCTCTTGACCACTATATGCCCATCTTTACCGATTGCGTCAATCGCGTTGCTGATAATATTTAAAAAGACCTGTTGAAGCTGGGATTGATCGTTGGCTATGATCGGAAGTTCCTCTGCGAAATCCGTTTTGATCTCTATGTTGTTGATCCTGGCATAATTACCCAGAAGAGAGATGGTCTGCCTGATGATTTCGTTGACATCCACATCCTCCAACCTCGGTTCCATCTTCCTGGCATATCCCAGCATGCCATGCACCACTTTTCTGGCACGTTCCACATGCTCTTCTATCTTGGCAATGGAGGCCTTCAGCTCTTCGTGGCTCTTGCTCTGAGCCAGATCTTCCTCCTCCAAGAGATCCTCTATCCAGCCTGTCTTCTGAAGTATCACCGCAAGGGGATTGTTTATCTCATGGGCAACCCCGGCGGCCATTTTACCTAAGGCCGCCAGCTTGTCCGATTGTACCAGTTGGGCGTTGAGTTCATCAATCCGTTCATCGCTTTCCCTCAGTCGTTTCACCGTCACTCCGGTGGTTAAGACGGTAACGATGACAATGGCCATGATACCTGCCAGCATAATGGCGATCTCCACACTCCCGGTGGCATAAAACGACGCCATTTCCTCCCGGATCTCCTGGGAGACAACCAGGAGCCACTTGTCGTTGTTGAGCCAGCTTCCGGCATAAAGCATCGGTTTTCCATGTCCATTACCCCCTTCCAGTATGGTGGTTCCACCTCCGAACAGGGACGGATCGACAGGGGATTTTTCCATAATCTCCCCTGCAAAACGAGGCCGCGTCTGGTAATATCCTTCTCGATTAATGATATATGCATCCCCGGTACGGCCGACCTGCGCCGCCTTGATGCTTGCGCCGAAGACGTCTGAATCGATGGTGGCCCTCAGGATCCAACTGTGCTGGTTCTCCTGTCGCTTCACCGCTATGACGAAATGAGGGATCTTCCTGAAACCCGTGTAGACATCGCTGATGAAGACACCCTTGGTCATGGCCTCCCCAAACCATGGCTGCTGGTAGTAATTGAGGCCGGAAAGCTCGTAAGGGCCGATATAGGCGGCGTGCCGGCCTCCAATGTCTATTACTCCAAGGTCCACAAAGGCCCCTGCCCGCTGATTCATGATAGAGAAGATGGCTGAAAGATTTGATTCCCGGACAATCTCGTTGAAATGATTTGTATCCGCCATGGCCGCCAGAATGGCGGTTCTCTCCTTCAGAAACAGGTCTACGGCCCTCGCCTGGGATCTTGCCCGGTAATATATCTGTTCCCGAATCTTATCGCGGTACATGCCGGAGAATTGATAGTAAATCGTTGTCCCGAGGGCTACGAGCGGGGCGAGGGAGACTGCCAGAGTAATGGCCGTAATTTTTCTTCGAAGACCTGTATAAATGGCATTCCTCATCTGCCTCTCCGCCTGCCTCGCGCAAACCCTATTTCATCACCGGCCAAGACATGAACTGCCAATAACCCAGAATGGTCCAGAACCAGAGCACAAGCCATGCCAGGATGGTAACTGGCAGACCGTACTTTACGAAATCCATTATATCCAAAAGTCTCTCCCCTGTCACCGGATCCCTTCCCATACCGAAGGCAATGGCATTGTTGGGAGTTCCAACAACCAGGAAGTTGGCAAAGGAAGAAGAAAAGGCGCAGGCAAGACCCAGCTTCCACACATGGGCCCCGCTTAAGGCCGCCATGGGAAGGACGATGGGGCCAAGGGCCGCTACCGTGGCGCCGTCGCTCATGAAATTGGTCATGGTACCCGTCAATATACTCACGCCGATAACCAGCATATCTCCTTTCGCCATAAAATCCGGCAAAATGCTCACAAAGCTTGTGGCCAGCCACAGGGCGCCTCCAGTGAACTTAAGGGCAACGCCCATGGCCGTTGCCGCTGCGTACAGGCCTACAACGTCAAAGGCGACTCCCTCCTGAACATCATCCCATGTGATTATTCGACCCAAAAACATTGCCAATACGGCGTACAGGGTTGGACCCCCAAGTCCCGAGTGCTCGCCCAGGATGACCCACGCCGCCACCAGGAGTATGAGAATGCCTGCCATCAAGGCTTCCTGGCCGCCAAACTTGGGCATCCTGGCCACCTCGGATTTGACCACCTCTCCCGGGTTCATGTCCTTTACGATGAACTTGGGCTTGAGGCGGATATACATGTAGGCCCCTATAACAACCCCCATGAGGGGAACAAAGGGCATACCGTACTTCATCCATTGCAGAAACGACAGGGGAACCCCCTGTTGCATGAAATAGCCTACCATAATGGCATTCCTTCCCCCTGCAGCAGGGGAACCCGGGCCGCCGTGGTTGGCCGCAAAGCATACCCCGAGGAGAAGGAATATGGCCAAAGCCCTGTCTTTTTCAACACCATGCATTTTGCATGTGACTTTATAGACACCCAAAAGTACCGGGATCAGGAGGGCAACCAGGGCATGCTCGGAAAGAAAGCTTGCAGAAATGGCAAGAAGCGGCATAAAGATAAGGGCAAAGCCCTTTGCGCTGTGGATGCGGCTTAAGAGTATGAGCCCAATACGTTTGTCCAACCCCGTCTTGGCCACTCCCACCGCCACAACCAGTATGCCGAATATGAAAAAGACGGCATCGCTCATATAGGCCTTCCCTATTTCCTGCATGGGCAATATGCTGAAAACGTAGAGCATGACGGCGACCAGAAGATCCGTTGCCCCCAGGGGAAGGGCCTCCGTGCCCCAAAAAAGCACGGCCAGACAAAAGATAAGCAACATCACCTTGGCCAGTTGCGCCGCGTCTGTCTCAGTCAACAGCCCTTTTTCGTGTGAGTCAGCAAGGGGTTCTCCCTTCTGGGCCGCATTGAAAGCCGCAGGACTCAGTTTCTTGTTCACACTGTCCGTGATGTTCCTGCAGTCGGACGGCAAAGAATAGCCTGACGGCTTTTCCATGCTCACAAGATCGATCATGCTCTTAGGAGCAGGCATGATGACGAGAACAAAAAACAGTATGGCAGCGGGAACGATAATCAAGGGCTTGTAGCCCGGTCTGCTCTTCCATATGCTGCCGGTTTGAACGGCGGTTGTTGCTGCTGAATGATATGCCATTTGAACCTCCTTGCCTTGTCTGCAGGGCCTCATGAAAACCGACCCCGAAAATCTCACCATCCCTGACATCAAGATGGCCCACAGGTTTTTCCTCTAAAGCCTCTTTACCCGTCTTCTGGAAGGTCTTCACGGAAAACATGCAGTCCAGAGATTGCTTCACATACGATGGACTTCTGTGCAAAAAGTTCTGAACTGCATTATCTTTTATTTAAAGTCAGTATGAGGTTGTGGCAATTAATGTGCCAACCCCAAGGAAGGCGGTCATATGTGATAACCGTTTGAAAATTAATCGGATTGCATGTAAAGACAGCAGAACTGGAGGGTGGTGGGAGCAGCCATCTGTCAGCAGTTTTTACACAGTGTAAAGCGGAATGGCTTACTGTTTTTGGAGGCCGAGAAGCGCGGCGATATCTGCGGTGAGTTTTGCCCTGTAATGGTCGACGGATGCCGTTCGGAGCATGATCATATCCAACTGGCGGGTGTGAATGGTCAGATAGCCAAGCGCCTTTAATCTCCCCTTCATGAAGTCCATGTCCCGATCCTCCAGCCTGGCCATGAGGGTGTCTTCCTTTATGGAGATCCTGAATCCGAGTTCTTCCAAGATATCTCCCACAAACAGCGTTCTTTTATACCGTCTCTCGTAATCCGCGGCCCCTCCCTTGAACTGGAAGCTGATATAGTTTTCACCGGATCGTTCGCTTACCAGGGTTTCCACACTGGAAAAATGGAAACCGAGTCGCGAATAGAGACTGCAGTAGTTCTTTGAAATCATAAAATAGTTTCGATTGGCGAACTTGGAACGGACCGTGGGGATAAAGGCCCGGTTGGTGGTGGCCTGGAACATGACAGATGCGAATCCTTTTCCGTCCATTGCAGGGGGGCCTTCCCAGGGCACCGCAGCGATTCCTTCCCACAAGGCCCGCATCGGGATTGAGGCGATGTTTTCCAATCGGATGTACTTCTCCTCGACCTCTTCCGTGAACCCGTCATCCAGGTTCAAGACCCACCACTGCATCGGTACATCCACGAAAAGCTGTTTGCTGGAACGCTCGGGAAACCGGTGATCCTTGCCGAAACGGAACATCTCATGCACCGCCTTTTCGTGGCAGAAGCGGGTGATATCATGAAACGTTTGACAGTTTTTGGGTGTAAAGGCAGGGGCGTCTGGATCTAACAGGTTCAACGGGATAATATGTTGCGACACCCCTTTCAGGGCCTCATGGACCGGGCTCCCCTCCATGAGATTCCTGGGCTCCCGCGTTTCTTCAAGCAGGGAGTCGACCTTTCCCTCGTACACCCGCCGGCCGCCGGCATCCACGGTCGCCATCTGCCCGTTTTTCAACAGGCTGACGGCCTCTTCCACCCCGAACAAGCCGGGGACGCCGAACTCCCTGGCCACATTGGCCAGATGACCGGTCACGCCCCCCTTCTCGGTAATCACGGCGGCGGCCCGGTTCATCAGAGAGGCCCATCGAGGGAGGGCCTGGGCCGTCACCAGGATGGCCCCCTTAGGGAACCGGAGCATATCCACATCCTTTTTCACAATAAACACCGGACCTGCCGCTGTTCCGGGGCTCGCCGGGACGCCCCCCTTGAGAATCACCGGTTCGTGCGCCTCTTCGAGATATGTTTCGAGATCTCGGCCTCTGAATGCTTCGACCTGCTGCAGCGCACGGCATTGCAGCAAAACGATGGCGCCATCGTTTTGGATCGCCCATTCAATGTCCTGCGGCACGCCATAGTGCCTTTCCAGCTCTACTGCCAGGCGGGCCAGTTCCAGGGCCTGATCGTCCGTAAGAGAGGGGAGTTCCTTTTCATCCCCCGTGGCATCCAATCGGCACACCCCTGCATCCGGATAGCACACGAACTTCTGCTCCTTGACGGCAATCTCTTTTCTCAGGATTGTCATGGGCGCCTTGCGGGAGACCATGAAAAGATCCGTGGCGGAACTGCCGTCAACCACTGACTTGGGCAACCCCCAGACCGAGTTGATGACAATGGCGTCGTCACGGATATCGAGCGGGTTCCTGGAATAGAGGACGCCCCCCGAGACAGGGTCCACCATGCTCATGCACCCCACGCACATGGCCACATCCTCGTCACGGATTCCCCGGTTCAGACGATAGGCCATGGCCGCCAGGCCGTACTTGCTGGCCACAATCTCCTTATAGACATCCGGTATGAACTCACGGTTTACATTCAATTCCGAGAGGTACTGGCCGGCAAAGGACGTCCCGGCAAAATCCTCTCCCAGGGCGCTGCTTCGCATGGCAACCCGGATGTCTTTCCCGTCCATCTCCTCCAGGCGGTGATACGCCTCCATAACGGCTTCGCTGAGATCTTCCGGCAGGGGGGATCCGATAATCAACTGCCGAATGGCGGTGCTGAGGGCATGAAGTTGGTCCAGGCGGTCCACGTCAGTCGCCTGAATGCGTCGATCGATCTCGGATTGAAGGTCGTTATATTCCATGAACCGGTAATAGCCCCCGGCAGTGACTGCAAAACCATTCTGGACCCGCATGGAAAGTCGATTTCGGATCTCGCCCAGATTGGCCATCTTGCCCCCCACCTGGTCCGCTGTTTCCGTGTCTATATCATCCAAAGAGATGACCGGAGGTCCTTCCCTGGCTGCATCGGAGTGGGCAAGAAAAGGATTGATCTTTAACTGGATCGCTTTGAAACGATCGTAAAGGCCTTCATATTTTCCGGGGGCGAGTTCGTTCAGGTTCTTTGCAATCTGCCAGACAGAGGTGGACACGGCCGTGCACCGGGACCGAACAAAGTTCATACCGAAGGGTTTTGTTCCCCTGAGGCCTTCCTCCATTTCAGCCATGATTTCGAGGGCCTTGTTATTGGCATTCAGGAGGAGCTTGAAATGATGATACCGGGTCTTGAAGTCATTGCGAATGGCATCGACATCCATCGCGACATCCTCTTTCACTTTTGGAAAGAGACCCCTTATGACAGTGAATATGCGGCTCATGGTTTCCTGGTTGCTCGTTATGCCCTGCCCGACCTTGGCGCATTGGCGGTTGGGTCATGAATCAAAAAGGCTAAAGGCTCACTATACTGCCAGCCTTTAGCCTTTTTATCAGACCATGCCGTTTCTTTCAATTGTCAATTCATCAGTGTTCCAGCCTCATGCCCCACCCCTCAAACATGTAGAGGATAGCAAAGCCATACCACAAGGTGTAAACCACATAAAAAACCAGGGAGAAAATGACAACCCCCATTCGATCCGAGATCTTCTGAGGTTCAATCGTGTAATAGTTGTAAGAGGGCTCCACCCCCTTTTTGACCACCAGGGCCACCACCTTGTCCTCTTTGAATTTTTTCTGTTTCTGTAACGCCTTCTCCATTGCATTGAGGGCCTTCCACCAGTTGAAAAGGACCTGCCGCTCGTTATAGCCGTATTTCTCCGACACCGCTTCTCCCTTGTTGTGATACATCGCTTCTGCGTCGGCCAGCGTGTTTTCGAGTATCCCCCCCAGATCGCCGCTGACGTGCAGGGACGTCCCGGCAACGGTGGCGGATGCGCCCCCTTTCCGGAAGAGGAGGGCCGTCTCCTGTGCCTGATTCTCATCCTCCAGAGCAATGGTCGCATCTATGGACCGGCCGTTGAATTGAGCGGTCTCTTTCAGGACGTCCGGGATATAGTAGGCCGATCCCTTGGATATGGAATTGTACAGGGCATCCAGGTACTCGAGACCGTTATGTCCTTTGAATACAGGGGAGAATATGATGATCAGCACCACGACAAATGCCGCCAGCATGGCCAGGCCGCCGAAAAACTCCTTTTTGTTCGCAATCATGATCGCACCCCCTCTCCTTTGAGTACACGGATATTGACTAAAAACGTGCCGATCACCCAGGCTGAAAACCCACCGATGACAATAAAAAAGGCCCATACACCGATGGTCTCCAGGACGGCCCCGGTCTGCCGTGAGATGGGAATGACGTCCATTTCCCCCAGTTTGGCCGGCAGCGCGAAGATCCGGTTCACAAATCCTGCCATCACCGCCATGGCATAAAACCCCCGAATGGTGATGCCGGGGACCACCTTGGTCACCATGGCCCCCACCTGGATCCCGATCAGAGATCCTAACAGCATGCCCATGGCCAGGGTATAGAAAATGAACCCGTAGACGGCGTACTGGCTGATGGCGGCATACCCGGCGGTGAAGACGATCTGGAAGATATCGGTTCCCACCGTGGTCATGGAGGAGACGCCCAGCATGTAAACGAAGATCGGGAAGGTCAGGAACCCGCCGCCCACCCCCATGATGCCCGCGGCCAGTCCCACCAGTGCCCCGCTGAGGACCAGGAACACCCATGAAATGCTCCTTCCTCCCGGGGCCAGATCATGATCGAACTTCACCATGGGCGGGATCTTCATGGCCTGGAGCTTTCTGGGGAGATTGCCCATTTCCGCGCCCTCAGCCCTACCGCCGTGGGCGTCTCCGCCGCCATGGGGGGCGTTAACCCGCTTATCGGCGCTTCTTGCGCGGAGGAAATCGGTCATGGAGTAGATGCCCAGGAAACCCAACATGAGGGAGTAAATGGTTGTAATAAACGCGTCGCTGAGCACCGGGTTGATCTCGTAAAGCACCCGGTTGATCAGGCCTCCCGCGGTCGCGCCGATGATGGCGCCGATCAGGAAGACGACGGCCAGGGGGACCGAGACATTCCCCAGTTTCCTGTGAATAACGCTCCCCATAATCGCCTTGGCAAAGATATGGAAAAGATCCGTTCCCACTGCCAGGATGCCTTTGATTCCGGCGCTCATGAGGGCGGGAGCGATGATAAAGCCGCCTCCGGCGCCGATGCAGCCGGTAATCAGGCCGGCCCCGAGCCCGATGAGAATAGACACGATGAAGATTCCCGTACTGTAAAAGGCAGGGCTGTAGGCCTTCTTCCCGCCCAACAATTCGGGGAGGGCCGCGCCGATTTCTTCGGCAAACGCAATCCCCCCCCATATGATCGGGATTGTGAGAAGGCCCAACAGGATCAATCGACGTCTGTCTCCAAGTATGGTCCTGGATGTATCGATCTCCCATCTTGCATGGGCCATCGCGCCCATCATCATAAATTTTCCCCACGCTCTGAAGAAATTCATTTTCAGTTTGCTCCTTTCGCGGATTCAACACCTCTGGTTAATGAGACCTCTCGGAATTTCTAAAACTGCTGTAATCATATTAACTGTCTCGAAATAGTACCGACATCTTCGTCATGCCGGACTCGATCCCCGCAAGTACGGGAACTGGATTCCGGCCTTCGCCGGAATGACGGTGTAAAGACAACTATGAGACGGTTAATAATTTGTCCGGCATCCATTTTCAACGCCATGGACCTTCAAGGATCACCGGTTACGCCGAGGCGTGACGGACCTCAATCTTCAATGGAAACACCGGCCCGTTCCCCGATCTTTTTTTCATGAAGGAATTTCCTTTTCGAGGCGTCCTCGATCTTGTACAAGAGGTCGTCGATGGCCATCGGCTTCATAAGATAGTCAAAGGCCCCCAGCTCCATCCCCTGGATCGCCACCTCCACATTGGCATGGCCGGTGAGCATAATGACCTCTATCAGCGGATGTCGTTCCTTGATTTTCCTCAGCGTCCCGATGCCGTCCATTCCCGGCATCTTCACATCCAGCACCACCACGTCTATGGGATGCTTCTCCAAGAACTCAAGGGCCGCCTCGCCGCTCTCCACAGATGAGGCGTTGACGTTTCGTTTGTTTATCCGTTTGGCCAGGGTGTTCACAAACTCCGCCTCATCATCCACCAACAATACCCTAACGCCGTCCAATGGATTCACCCTCCCCTAATCGAGTAGTCTCTCGAATTTTCTCTACCAGTTCTTCCAACTCACAGGGTTTGGTCAGATACCCGGAGGCCCCCAGGGCTATCCCCTCCCTGGCTGCCTGGGCCGATCCGTGCCCTGTCAGCATAATGACCTTGAGGTCCGGCGCCATCTTCTTGAATATCTTGAGCACCTCGATGCCGTCCATGTCCTCCATCTTGAGATCGAGTACGGCCAGATCAAAATCCCGGCCCCTGAGGGCCTGGATGCCTTCGGAGCCGCTGTAGGCCTTGGTCACATCCATACCCCTGCGAATAAGCCTGTTTGCCAGGACATTGACATAGGCCTCTTCATCGTCCACAAGAAGAAGTTTGATACGCTCGGACATCCTCTTATCCTTCTACCCCCGCCGTGTGGTGATCTCCTTGAGGCGCGCCTCCACAATTTTGTTTTCGTGCTGCCTCTTTTTGCCTGCCGCTTCCTGGACCTTCCCCAGAAGCACATCCACATCGCACGGCTTCATAAGATAGTCAAATGCACCCAGTTTCATCCCTTCTATGGCAGATTCCACCGTGGCATGTCCGGTGAGCATGACCACCTCGATCAGGGGATGCAGGCGTTTTATCTCCCTCAAGACGTCTATACCGTCCATTCCCGGCATCTTGACGTCGAGAATCACCACTTCAACGCCCTGGTCTTTTGCCAGGGCATCCAGCGCCTGTTTTCCGCTGAATGCGGTGGTAACCTCCAGATCCCTCTTTGTGAGACGCTTTGTCATGGTCTCCACAAAGGGGACCTCGTCGTCCACGAGCATGACTTTTGCCATTGCCATAAACTATTCTCCTTTCCCGTTCGCAGACCCTTGGGCCTTAATTTTTTCCAGAGGCATCTTTATGCGAAATGTGGTTCCGACGCCTATTGTGCTTGCCACCTCGATCTCTCCGCCGAGTTTTTTTACTATTCCGTAACATATGGACAGCCCCAGACCCGTTCCTTTGCCGACTGGCTTGGTGGTAAAGAAAGGGTCGAATATGCGTCCCAGGTTTGCGGCAGGTATGCCCGGACCGTTATCGGCTATCTCTATCACCAGGTTCCCTTCCTCCTCCCTGCTGTTTACTTCAAGGGTTCCCCCCTCCTTTTCCATTGCGTCAAGGGCGTTGTTGATCAGATTGAGGAGCACCTGCTGGAGTTCCGCCTGCGACAGCCTGACCCTGGGAAGATCCTCCGCAAGATTTAAGTTGACCGTCACATTGCTGTATTTGGCCCTCTGGGCTGAAAGCGCCACGATATCCTGAATGATTTCCTCGATATCGAGTTCCTGGACCCTTTCATCCGTCCTCCGGGCAAAGCTCAAGAGTTTGTGGGTGATTTCCTTGCAGCGTTTGCCCTGGGTACTTATCTGTGCAAGTGCGCGCCTGAACTCCTTCAGATTTTCCCCGTCCTTGAAATCCTCTTCTTCCAGGAGATCTCCTATCCACCCCGCCTCTTCCACCATGATGGCCACGGGGTTGTTAATCTCATGGGCGATGCCGGCCGCCAGTTCACCCACAGAGGCGAGTTTCCCGGTCTCCACCACCTGTTCGTTCATCATGTGTTTTTCCCGGTCGGCCCTGGCGATCCGGCCCACCATCCTTCTGGACAGTAGAAATGCCGTTGTCAGTATGACCAGAAGACCCAACGCCAATACCCCCATGGTTACCCGCAGTGCCCTCTCAAAATCTGAAAAGGCGTCCGAAACCTTCTGCTGAAAAACCAGGAGCCAGTCTCCGCCCTTGAGAAAGGCCGTTACATAGATCTGTTTCACCCCGGATTCATCCGTCCATTCAAAGTCCCGGATTAGGCCTTCGGGGACATTCTCCTCTTTCAGAATCGCCGCATAGGGCTCGTGATCGGGATGTACAGGGTACGAAGGCTTGGTCTGGAGCTCTCCTTTTCTATTGAGAATGAAGGCAAAGCCGGTCTGGCCGATGCGGATGTTTTCGACCAATCTGTTGAAGGCCACGAAGTCAATGGTCCCCCTCAATATCCAGGGGTCTCCCTCCCAGTTATCCCTCACCGCTATGATAAAATGGGGAAGACCCCGGAGGCCGGAAAAGACATCGCTGATATAGTACTCCCTGCTCATGGCATTTCTGAACCACTCCGCGTCCCCATAGGATGCCTTTACCAGTTGAAACGGGCCTGCATAGCCCATCTGAATGCCCCTCGCATTGATCACCCCGAGGTCCACGAAAAAGGGGCCGTAGGTCTGTTGCAGCATCTCCAGTCTGTCCCTCAGAAACTCATCGCTGGCAAGCTCTTCGTAACTATAGGTCTTGGCAAGCAAGCTGAGGTTCCCCAGCTTCTCTTTCAGGAACGCGTCGATATTCTGCTTATGCTTTTTGACCAAACTTTCGAGATGGGCGATGACCTTTTCCCGGTGGGACGCATGAAACTGTTGCAGTAGGATGGCGGTGACGATGAAGTAGGGAATGAATGATACGAGAATGATCGTCAGTACCATGTTTCGGGTGAGGGAACGATAATACCCCTTGGTTTCGCTATTCTGATCGCGCTGACTCGGCTGATTTCTCAAGGGCATCCTCTCTTAACGGGTCATCCCTGCCATGCAAACGGGTCGCAGGCCTCTCTCATTTTCTCAGCAAGGAACATGCCGGAAAAATGATGACAACTCAAACCATAACCTGTTGCAATTATTATGTCAATGGCAAAGCGGCAGATTGAAGGGATCGGAATGGGGAAAAGGAATGTCAGCTTTTTTTACACCCTGTAAAGGGGGAAGGACGGGGCAATCAGGAACCCCTGACAGAGGTTTCCAATTTGATCCCGTACTTTTCGATCTTGGAGTGGAGCGTGGGCCTGGACAGTCCCAGGAGCCTGGCGGCGCGGCTCCGGTTTCCCCCGGTAAGATTGAGGGCCTCTTCAAGTACGATTGTCGTAAAGGTATCCATGATTGAATCAAAGAGGGCATCGCTCTTCTGTGAGGCAAGCATACGGCCAACCCACTGCCGGATGCGCTCAATATCTTCTTCCGGCATTACTGCCTGGCCTGTGTCCCTCGACTCAAAGACCTGTGAGATATCCTCCGGCGAGACAGGGGCCCCACGGTTGAAGATCAAGGCCTTGTGGATGGTGTTGCTCAGCTCTCGGATGTTTCCCGGCCAGGGGTGGCCCTTGAGGATGGCAAGGGCCTCTTTTGAGATTCCGGGGTTGTCCATCCCGATCTCATGGGAAAACCGCGCAAGAAAGTAATCGACAAGGGAAGGGATATCCTCGGCCCTGTCTCGCAGGGCCGGCAAATGGATGGTTACCACTTTTAGGCGATAGTAGAGGTCCCCGCGAAACCGACCCTGTTCCAGGGCGGCCTCCAGGTCACGGTTGGTGGCGGCGATGATGCGGACGTCCACCGGAATGGTTTCCCGCCCTCCCAGGCGTTCTATGCTTCTTTCCTGGAGCAGCCGGAGTATCTTGGCCTGAATGCCGGGCGGCATATCGCCGATTTCATCGAGAAAGACCGTGCCGTTGCCGGCCTGTTCGATCTTTCCCACCCTGCGGTGAACGGCGCCTGTGAAGGCCCCTTTTTCATAGCCGAACAGCTCGCTCTCCAGAAGGTTTTCAGGGATGGCCACGCAGTTGATGACCAAAAAGGGCCTTTCAGCCCGAAGGCTGTGCTGATACACGGCCCTGGCCGCCAGTTCCTTTCCGGTCCCGGATTCGCCGCGAATCAGAACGGTGGCATCGGTGGGAGAGACCCTGCCGATGGCCTTGTAGACCTCCTGCATCGGCCTGCTTCTCCCGATAATGGCCTCTCTGGGGGTCGCCTCCGGAACCGCGTTCATGGCCACGGGCGAGCGCATGAATCGGCCCGCGTCCAGGGCCTGCCGTATCACCTTCAACATTTCAGGGATATCAAAGGGCTTTAGAATATAATCGAAGGCCCCTAACTTGGTAGCTTCTATGGCCGTATCCGTGGTCCCATAGGCGGTCATGATGATCACCGGCAGCTTGGGCTCCCGCGCATGGATGGTCTGAAACACCTCCAGCCCGTTCATCCCCGGCAGCCGCATGTCGAGGATAACGAGGTCCAGGGAATGCTCTCCAAAGATCTTAAGCCCCATCTCCCCTGACGGGGCGGTGCGGACCGCATAGCCTTCCTCGATCAGGAGCCTTTCAAAACTGATGCGGAGCTGGTCATCATCGTCAATGATCAATATGGTGCTCACGGGTGTTCCCTTCATGGGTCAGGGGTAAACGTCCAAAGCGCAAAGGTGAAAGCCCAAAGGGCAAAGGGAGAAGAAAAGAGTTATCGGTTATTCGTTATCGGGCATCGGTTACGATGTGTTCAGCGTCAGAAAACCGGCTCAGGGGTCCCGGGGTCCACCGGCAGGATAATGGTGAATGTGGCGCCGCCCCCTTCCCCGGAATGGACCTCCAGGCTTCCCCCGTGTTCTTCCACAATGCGCCTGACAATGCTGAGACCGAGGCCCGTCCCCTCTTCTTTGGTGGTGAAGAATGGTTCGAAAACTTTGGACAGGAGGGGTTCCGGAATCCCCGGCCCTGTGTCGGAGACCTCGATACGCATGACCGGGCCGTCTTCCCCTTCCACGACCTCCTGCCGGATCAGGATCGATCCATCCCCTTCCATGGCCTCACAGGCATTTACGACGAGATTGACCAGGACCTCGGTCAATTGTTCAATATCCCCCTGAATGTCAGGAATCAAGCCCTTGCTCTCGGTCTGGATGGTCACCCCGAAGGATTTGATCCGGTGGTGCAGCAGTTGAAGGGCCCGGTCCACGACCATGGATGGGTTGATCGCCTGTATCTTGAGCTTGGGAGGCCGGGAGAACTCAAGGAAATTTTCCACCAGGGTGTCTATGTGGCGGATCTCCTCTGAAATCACCGAAAAGTCTTCTTCCTGCCTCTTGGACAGGGTACGGCCCCGGCCCATGGAAAACAGGCGCATTTTTACAGACGTGAGGGGGTTGCGAATGCTGTGGGCCATGCCCGCGGCCAGCTTGCCCACCAGGGCCATTTTTTCGGCCTGGAGCAGATTTTCCCGGCTCCTGGCCAGGGCCACCTGGGTTTGATCCGCATCCTCCATGAGACCCCGGACGCTTTGGGTCAGGGCCTTTACCTCATTGTTGGATTCATCCAATACCCCCTCGGGGCGGGTTTCCGATGCCAGCATCCGGAGAGGCCTCAGGATCTGGTTGACCAGGACAAAGGCCAGGGCAATCCCCAAAAGGAGGGCCACCCCCATGACCGCCACGGCAATGACCCGGAGTTCCCCTGCCTCTGCACGGCTTCTGCTCCGTACCTCGGACATCTTCTGCAGGGCCAGGTTGTTGAACTGTTCACAGCGGTTCAGGAGACTGAAGAACCGATCCCGAACCTCCTTGTGCAGTCTGGCGGCAGGGGGGTGATTCCCTGTCCGGTAATTAGTTATGACTTGATCCTTGATTCGGATGTAGTCGTCGTATTCCGACTCGATAATATCAAGGGCCGCTTTTTCCTCCGGCGCCGTCACAAGTCGCCGGATATGCTCCAGGCGTTGTCTGAAAATCTGCCGGTATTCCCCCAATTGTCGAAGCCAGTCGGGATCGCCATCCAGGAGAAAATAGGTGAGAAAGCCCTTCTGATTGGCCAAGGCGTTTTCAAGGGTCAGGGCTGCGCGGAAGGTCGCCACATTTTTGTCCACGATATGGGAGAGGAGATGCTGCATCCGGTAAGTATACCAGACCATTACCCCGCCGCCCCCCATGGTAATGGCTACAAGACAGGCCAGGATGAGGTAAATACGAATTCGCAGATTGATCCCTCTCCACATAGTTGGTCCTTCGCCTTTACCACGGCCCCCCTCTTAAAAAGATGTGGAAGCATCTTAGGGCCGGCCCTTTCTTCTGTCAAGAAATTTGACGGGTTATCTGTTTGAGGGCCGGGGCGTCATTGGTAAGAATCGCCCGGGGGTGGCTGACGTCTCCTGCTCAGAATCCGGATGACGACTTTCTTCAAGGCCTCTATACTCCTCCCCTCCTTTTCCACAAAAGTGACATCAACCGGTCCCTTCTTCTGATATGCAGGATCCGTGGAGAAAGAATGTATGACTACCGGCAGGTTGGGGATTCGGTCGGATATGCGTGCCAGGAGTTCTTCCTGGGAGGCATCCGGAAGGTCCGGATCGATGATGACGAGATCGATGGATTCGTTCCGGTAAACCTTTTCAAGGACCTCTTTCGCGTTCTTGGCCAGATCCACGCGGAACCCCTCGGCCATCATTTCCCGCTTCAGGAAATCCCTGACATGGGGGTTCCGGTCCGCCGCCAGTATGGTGAATCTTCTGTCTGGGGAATTTGTGTCCACGGAATATCCCCTTTCTTTTTTGATGGACGCCCATTACAGGGTCCCTTTGGCCCCCGAGTAAGAATCACACACCGACACCCAATGATCGATAATAACTTACTGATAAATGCGCGCAAACCCATTTTCATGGTAACACCCTGTGGACAGGAGGCCATTGCGTGCGATCGCAGGCATGTCGGGTTTCAGGGCACCTCTTTACCCTCGCCCAAGATGGATTTTTCCTGCATATCAGGTAAGGGGGTATCGGACGGTCCTGGTTTTAAGTCTGAACAGAGGGTGAGGTAAAATCGAGCCCCTTCCCGGTAGTCTGGGTCCAGCCAGATATGACCCCCATGTCTCCTGACCATCTCCTTCACAATAGCCAGGCCCATGCCCGTCCCGGCCACCTTGTTTGAATTCAGCCTTCGTTGGAAAAGCTCAAAAAGTCTCTCACTCCCTCCATCGGGGAGGCCGACGCCGTCATCGGTGATGGAGAGCACATAAAAGGCCCCATTATCCCGGCATTCAAGACGTATTTCCGAGAGCGCATCCCCCCCGTACTTAAGGGCATTGTCCACGAGATTGCGGAAGATGCGGGTCATGCCCATCCTGTCCGCAACAACCGAGGGGAGTGCTTCCGAGCCCAGAATCTGAACGCCGCGCGCTTCCAGCTGCTGGGAGAACTCTTCCCGAATGGCATCCACCACATCGCCCAGGGAGACCTCTTCCAGGTACAGGGGCGCCTCTTTGGCGGCGATGTAGGCATTGATCATCTCCACCAGCGAAAGGATCTGCTGTGCCGTCTTGAGAATCAGTTCACAGTGTTCCTTCCCCTTGGCATCCAGGCCGGAGGCATATTTATTGATGAGCCGGCTGGCAAGGCCGTACAGGCTCGTGGCGGGGCTCTTAAGATCATGGGAGATGGAGTAGGCGAAAAAGGTGATCAGCTCTTTCTTCTCACTGAGGGCAGCCAACTGTCTCTCCAAATCCACATAAAGCTTTGCGTTGTCCACGGCAACGGCCATCTGGTTGCCGAGGGTGGTCAAGAGATCGATCTTGCCGTGGTCAAGTTGTATGGTGTGTTTAGCAGCCAGATTCATGACCCCCAACACCTTGTTCCTGCTCATCAATGGCACACACATGACGATTTCCAGCCCCCTTTTCGTGAGAAGATCCACCCGTTCCTTGTCTTCCAGTTCCGAAACGTGCTGTGCGATAAACGATCTGGTCCTGATGGCTTTGCCTGAGAACCCCGTATGGATGCTGACCCTCTCGAGACCGCGGGGGTCTATTCCCTGATGGGCAAACAGATGCAGCTGGACCCCCTCCTCGTTCAGCAGGTATATGCGTCCCGCGTCAATTTCAAAAAACGCCATGATCTTGGAGAGGCACTGTCCCATCAGATCCGCCACCCGCAAAGGGGTGGCCAGGAGATCACTCACTTCATAGAGAAGCGACATCTCGGGATTTCTGGACCTAAGGGATGCCTCGCCCACCTCGAGGGTGATGTATTTATTGTCCAATGCCGTCATGTGATCGGCCTATCGGCCATCCTCTCCGGCCCTCTGTGAGGGCCGAAAATATCGCCGTCCTGAACCTGAAAAAAAAAGGCAAACCGCGAAACCCCCTTCGGAGCTTGCGACAGCTCTCCTGCAGGAGTTTAACCGTTGCAGTGCCCCAAATACCATCAATCGGTCAACTGACCACCCATACCGCATGTCCCCGGGCTATTTGAACGACCTTATTGCTGACCCTTCCCATAAAGAAGGCTGAGACCCTTGAGAGCCCCCGCCTGCCCACGGCGATGGTACCGTATCCCCCCTGGCGGGCCTCCTTGACAAGGGTCTCCGAACGGCTGGTCACGCCCGTAATGATTTGTGTTGTTATGAGGTCACGGGAAACATCGGCGGCCATGAGGAGTTCCATGGCCTGATCCATTGCCCCTGCGATCTGCTGTTCCGCCTCGGCGATGGCCTCCCTTTGCTCCTCTCCATATCGGATGATATGGGTCAGATTGACCTCCCATCCGCTTCCACCCAGGATGGCGGCAACGACCCTGACTGCATCCATTGCGTCTTCGGATCCGTCAAACCCAACCATGATCTTTCCGGAGCGCGGGTCTTTCCCCACCAGAATAAGGGGGGCAAAAGTTATGCCCTGAAGCAGTTTCATGGCGACACTTCCCAGAACAATACCCGCTATCTTTCCCATCCCCCGCTTGCCTGCGACCACGGCCTCGTAGCCTTTTCGGGCCTCCTGGATGATGTCCCGGGCAATCCCTGTCTGCCGTTCGTGGATAACGATGTTCACCCGTTCCGGGGAAAATCCCGCGTTCAGAAGAACATCTCCGGCAGCCTTCATATAGGCATCCAGATCCAGGGATCGCTGGGATTGCCACGACTGTATTTCCATGACCCTCGGCTTCAAGGCAGGCGCAGACTTGAGGTCCCAGTAAGCTTCCGGCACCTTGGCAAATACCGTGAACAGCACAATCTCCCTGTCCTGTAGTGAAGGGAGTTTGGAGAGGTATTCGACCGTCTGAAGCGCAGACTCTGAACCGTCCAGCGCCACCAATATCTTCTTGCCCTTGTTTTGTTTCATGGTATTCCCTCCTCTGCAATTCCGATATAAAACATGTAAAGCAACGGATATGCCAAAGATCGATCCGGCAGGGGAAGCGGCTAACCTGTTTAAGTATAAGGCAAAAAACCGTTTGAAAAGCAGAGGCACATCTGGATGAGGAAGATGCGCATGTCGGATGATTTTACAACCTGTAAAAGGCTTGGGTGAAATCGGGCCATGATCCGATCTTTCGCTTTTGAAAATTGCGATGCGCCTTCGTGAATGTTGGAATTTCGCTGCTCGGCCCGACGGGGACTGGGGTCTTCTTCCACTTTTTTATCTGATGTGATAAGATGTCTTGCAATCAATGAGATGCCTGCCGGCGGTTGGATGGAGGTGGCATGGCGGGAGCAGGCCCGGAATTCTCCGGCAGGAAAGCCGAACGATAAACGCGGTAACGGAAAGGAGGCATGTGATGCATAAGATTGACACGGGTATAAATCGCAGGAATTTTATGAGAACAGCGGCCCTGGCGGCCGGGGCGATCGGGCTGTCCGGGGTCGGAATGGGCGCGATGCGGGCCGGGGCGGCCGAACCCGAACCTGAAAGCCCTATTTATCTGGCGCTTAACATGTCCAAGGTCGCCAACAATGAGGAGAGCTTCCGTATCATGAAGAAGGTCGGCCCCCGGGTCTGCATCACCACGGCCACTCATCCCGGATTTGTGGGATTTCAGGCCAATATCCAGACCGGGATCCTCCCCCTGGCCGGTCGTTTCGGGGGCGGAAAGGTCCACATGGAAAAGGAATTGAACCCTCTCCGCAATTACCAGTACACCATGTGGAACCGGTGGCAGGATCACGATGAATTTCATCAGCAACAGTTCAAGCGGATCTTCGAACTCTGCGGGAGCTGTCTTTCCATGGTGATCGAAGGGCCGTGGGAGCCCGTGTACCGGGTGGTCAAGGCCAAGATGCCCCCGATCCGATCCATGGGCCAGATCACCGACCTGGGCAAAGACATGCAGGAGCAGAAGCCTTTTATTCGCTTTGCCACCCCCCAGCGCTGTGTGGCCATAGCCGAGCACACGGTCCGTCCCGGCACTGAAAAAGCGTTTGAGGAAGGGGCGGTTGCCACCATGGAGGCACTCTCCGATTCCACAGGTTTTCTGGGGTATATGCTCCTGAAGCAGATGGGCGTCTGCGCCCTCGGCAGCTTTATGATGGATCCCAAATCCATGGGCCAGTCCCTGGAAACCCTGGGGGCCAACCCGCCGGATGACCCGAAACCCCTTTTCAAGACCCCTGAGGCATATCCCAGCCCTCCCGAGTACCTGATTCACAGTGAGTGGGATGCGCCCGAACTGGCTCAATTGGGATTTGCCAAGGTCCTGGTCAATACGGGGATCCGGAAAATTCACGACGACGGCGTTATGGCCCATCTGATCCGGGGGCCCTATATCATGTTTTTTCAGCCGATGATGGAAGAGCCTGGGTGGCGGGCCAAGCTGTGATATTGTGAAACCTGAATCCGGCTACAGCGGGAACACGCAACCCTTTCCAGTTGAACGCCGGGATGGTTGCTGGGCGTAAGAATCAGAAAAATCACATTTGCCGGCCTGCGCTCCGGTGAGTTGAAATCAATCCCGGTTTCAGAGAACCCACCACTACCATAAGCTCCCTCAGGCCGTCGATACGGTTTGGGGGAGCGCCACCCCATTGCCGATACCGGTGCTGAGCGCTTCTCACGATTCCAGATTTTCACCCACTCATCTGAGCTTTTCGGCCTGGAGAATGGGACGGAGCTCCCGCAGGAGGATTAATAAGGATATGGGCTGAAAAACACCTTGACAACAGTGGGACAAAGGTTTATTCAGACCCATCAAACCGTGCAAAACGAAATTGCACATAGAAGTTTAATCTGAGGCATAAACCAAACGAGCCAAGAAGGCTGGATCGGGTGTATCCCGAAACCGCCTTTTTGGCTTTTTTTTTGGGCTGTTTTTCAGGAAGGCATCGGCTGCGGACCGTGTGGTGAACCGATCAAATCGTTTCAGAACGGAAATGTCGCAGCGGGCGGCTGCGACGTATCATAATTGCAGTGAAAAGATAAGCGGAGGGATCATAATGAAAAAAAATCTGTTCAGCCTGGTATTGGGAGTGTCTTTTCTGTGTACCGGCCACGTGGCCACGGCCCATTTCGGAATGCTCATTCCCTCGGATACCATGATCATGCAGGGAGACCCCAGGACCATTTCACTGGTTCTGTCTTTTTCCCACCCTTTCGAAAGCGTAGGGATGGAGCTGGTAAAGCCTCAGGCGTTCGGCGTCATGAAAGACGGTAAAAAACAGGATCTTCTGGGAGATCTGAAACAAACAAAGGTCATGGGACATATGTCCTGGAAAGCCGACTACACCATCAAACGGCCCGGCGTCTATGTGTTTTACATGCTTCCCAGCCCCTACTGGGAACCGGCGGAAGACTGTTTCATCGTTCACATGACGAAGACCGTTGTCGCGGCCTTTGGGGATGAGGAGGGGTGGGATCAGGAGATCGGACTCAAAACCGAGATCGTTTCCCTGTCAAGGCCTTTCGGCCTTTATGCCGGAAACGTTTTTCAGGGGATCGTGAAACTGGATGGAAACCCGGTTCCCTTTGCCGAGGTTGAGATCGAATATTACAATCAAGAAAAGAAGACAGAGGCGCCCACCGAATACATGGTTACCCAAACCATCAAGGCGGATCAAAACGGCGTTTTCACCTATGCGGCGCCAAAGGCCGGCTGGTGGGGATTTGCCGCCTTGAATACCTCTGACGAAAAAATCAGGCATGATGGGGAGGAAAAGGATGTGGAGCTGGGAGCGGTGCTCTGGGTGAAATTTCTCGACTGGAAAGGAAAATAGCATAATCGTTGCGGAGGAAAGAGGTTATGGGCAACATCAAGAAACCTGATCCGGGGCTGTTGCTGGCGATCCTGGGAATCTTTCTGTTTTATGGAAGCAGTGGATATGCTTACGATATTAATGACACCCTGTCAATCGGCGGCATTATCGCCGGCGTGTACCAGCATCAAGGGATCAATGATGCGCCCGGCTTTGAGAGTGAAGGCAGAGGCGTTCTGGTCTTTCAGCCGGAGGTGAGTTTCACGCCCACTGACAGCGACGAAGTTTTTGCCAAATTCGGATTCGGGGCCGGAAACGGTTTAATGGAAGAAGGGGAATCGCCCTTTTTTCTGGCGCCGTGGGCCTCGGATGTGCAGGATGATTACAAAAACATCAATGGGCGAAATCGTGATTATTTGCTTACAGCCTGGTATAAGCACACGTTTACCTTCAGTGAGCACCATACCCTGGGGTTTACGGGCGGCATCATCGACGCAACGGATTACCTGGATGAAAACGTTTTTTCCAACGACGAATTTACCCAGTTCATGAACGAGGCCCTGGTAAACGGCCCCAATGCCTTTTTGCCCTCCTATGATATCGGCGGTGCCGTGGAATGGGAATTGGGAGCGTTTTCCGTAAAAGGTGCTGTCATGGCAATAGGATCCAATGAGGAAGAGGGGGAGTTCGAGGAATCCTATGTTTTCTATGGGCTCCAGTTCGGGTATAATGTGGACTTCGGATTGGGTGAAGGCAATTACCGCCTGCTCGTGGATACCACCAGCAGCGACTTTCGTAATGTTGCCGGAACCAAAAAGGAACGGATGACCTGTACCATGATCTCCTTTGATCAGCAACTGGGGGAAATTCTGGGGGCGTGGATCCGATTCGGCTGGCAACTGGATGATAAGGCGGTCCTTGACTGCAAGACGCTCTATTCCGGCGGATTGAACGTCGCCGGAAACTTGTGGGGCCGCGAAAGCGACAATATCGGAATCGGTTACGCCCATTTGAGGGGCGGAAATCTGGATTTGGACCACACGGACGTATTTGAGATCTACGGCCGCTTTGTCCTGAACCACATCTTCGCCATTACGGGTGACGTCCAGTACATGAAGGATTCCATGAAGGTTGGGGACAGCCCATCGGGCTGGATTTTCGGGCTACGGGCAACCGCAGAATTTTAGACCTTTATTACTAAAGCGGATACCCGCAACCAATCCCGCCAGGCGGGACTCACACAGAGACAAAGCACACAAAGGATTTTTTTGTAAAGAAACGGGAACATCCCCTTTTCTCTGTGTTCTTTGGCCGCCCGACCCTCTCCCTGCCGGGTCTTATGAGAAGCAAGGCCGCATGGTCGGTTTCGGCGAAATGGCTTTGTTTCTCCTTTGATTATACTTGATGATAAAGGGTACATCATGCATATTTCCGAAGGGATCCTGTCCGGACCGGTTTTGATTTCCGGCATTGTCCTGGCTGCGGCCGGCACTGCCATTGGGCTCAAAAAACTGAATTACGACCGCATCCCGCGTGCCGCAATTCTTTCCGCATCCTTTTTTGTGGCCTCCCTGGTTCACATTCCCATCGGCCCCTCCAGCGTTCATCTGATTCTGAACGGGATTGTGGGCCTCATTCTCGGCTGTGGAGCCTTCCCCGTCATCCTTGTAGCGCTCGCCCTTCAGTCCGTCTTCTTTCAGTTCGGGGGCATCACAACCCTCGGGGTCAACACCGTGATCATGGCGTTGCCCGCGGTCTTATGTTACTACGTATTTCGCAATCTGGTGGGAAAGGGGCCTCGGATTGCACTGCCGGCGGCTTTTCTGTGCGGCCTGCTTTCCGTTTTTTTTGGCGCCGTCATCGTGGGCCTGGCACTGGCCTTCACCGAGGAACACTTTCTGAAAGCATCATATCTGGTGGTCATGGCACATATTCCCGTGATGATCATCGAAGGGATCATCACCGCTTTCTGTGTGGCATTTTTGAAAAAGGTACAACCTGAAATGTTGCCGGGGTATGTCCGATGATCCGAAACGAGCCGTGAGTGCTCAGGACGCAAGACCAAGGAGCATTGAACAGAGGGGAGCATTATCATTGGCCGTACCTATTATGTTGAGGAGATTATGAAAAAATTCCCAGCGGTTGCTTTTTTTAAGTGCCATAAAATTATTTTTGGGTCCGCGTGTCTTGTCAGCCTTTGCCTGATGTGGTCTGTTTCCGCAATGGCCCATCGGGTCAACGTATTTGCGTGGGTGGAAGGAGGGACCGTCCATACGGAGAGTAAGTTCAGCGGTGGAAAGGGTGTTAAAGACGGCGAGGTTCTTATATATGACCTGGAAGGCAGTCGGCTGCTCTCCGGCAGAACCGATGCACAGGGAGAATTTTCCTTTAGAATTCCCCAAAAAACCGGTATGAAAATCGTGGTTCAGGCGGGCATGGGGCATCGAGGCGAGTGGACCATTCCATTAAGCGAGATCGACCCACGCGCGCCCATTCCTGAAACACCGGTATCGCAGGAAGGACCATCTGAAACGGCCCAGTCAGGGGCGGCCGCATCCTCCGTCAACCTGGACCAAATACGGCACATCCTGGAGCAATCCCTGGACCGACGGCTTGGCCCGGTGCTTAAACTGCTTGCGGAATCCCGGGATCGAGGCCCCACCCTTCAAGATATTCTGGGTGGCATCGGCTATGTTTTCGGCTTGATGGGGCTGGCAGCCTATGTACACTTTCGCCGCAAGACCCGTCAAATCGAATCGCAGAAGGAAGGCTGAACAATTCATGTTGCAGGAACCCTTTGCTCACGGAGCATCCCGGATTCACAGACTTGATCCCCGGTTCAAGATCGTCATGGCGACGCTCTATGCCTTTGCCGTGGCCCTTTCAAACCGATTCCCCGCCCTTTTTCTGGGTCTGGCTTTCTCCTTTGTGGTCATCGGAATATCCCGGTTGCCCCTGTGGGAAGTGGCCAAACGGGTTGCCCTGGTGAACGGGTTCGTTCTCTTTTTCTGGTTGGTGATACCTTTTACCTACCCGGGTGAACCGGTCTTTTCGCTGGGACCGCTCCATGCGACCCAGGAAGGGGTTCTGATTTCGGCGAGGATCACACTCAAATCCAATGCCATCCTTCTTGCCTTTATTGCTTTGATCGCCACCAGCGCCGTTGCAACCCTGGGGGCCGCGCTCGGTGCATTGGGTGTTCCGCAGAAAATCGTCTATCTCCTGCTGTTGAACTACCGGTACCTCTTCGTTATGCAAGAGGAATTTCACCGGCTGGTCAGATCGGCGGCGGTCCGCGGGTTTCAGCGGTCCACCCGGCTGCACACCTACAGGACATTCGCCTATCTGGTGGGAATGCTGTTTGTACGTGCCTCGGAGCGGGCCGAGCGGGTGTACATGGCCATGCTTTGTCGTGGCTTCAAGGGGAAGTTTCATTCCCTTTACGAGTTTTCCCGATCACAGCATGATATCTTCTGGCTCTCCTTCACAATAACGATCATATTGGGGATATTTATCCTTGAATGGGTACACTTATAATGATTATCGAACTTGATGACATCTGCTTTTCCTATGAAAAAAACAAACCCGTACTGAATAACCTGGAATTTTACCTCCACCAAGAAGAAAAAGTGGGATTGATCGGATACAACGGCAGTGGCAAGACCACGCTGATGTATATCATTATGGGGCTTCTCAAACCCTCATCCGGAAGGATCCGGGTATTGGGAAAACCGGTTCAAAACAAAAAGGATTTTGTGGCGGTCAGACGAACCATCGGTTTTCTTTTTCAAAACGCTGATGATCAACTTTTCTGTCCCACCGTACTGGAAGATGTGACTTTCGGCCCCCTCAATCTGGGAAAATCGCCCAAAGAGGCTCGGGCCATGGCAATGGAAACGCTTGAGATGCTGAACCTCAAAGGATTTGAAAATCGCGTCACCCACAGGCTCTCAGGCGGCGAAAAAAAGCTCGTTTCCCTGGCAACGGTGCTGGTCATGCACCCGAAAGCGCTCCTTTTGGACGAACCCACCACTGGTCTGGATGAAGATGCCCGGGGCACAATCGTATCCATCCTGAACCATCTCACGATCAGCTACGTCATCGTTTCCCACGAATACGATTTCCTGGCCGAGACCACCCGTCAGATCTACAGCATGAATGCCGGACAGATTGTTCATAACGGAGGACCGGCAACGCTGCACAGCCATTCCCACAAGCATCACTGGACAAGGCATCCCCATGCATATTGAGACGGGCGGGGACCGGTTTATGGTTCGTTCCGCCTCTGGTCGTGGTTTCCAGGATGAGGCGGTTTCTCGGTTTTACCGTTGGGAAGATGATTTCGTTGATGACATCCTTTCAGCGATCTCTCAGCAGATGATGGGTTTGGGCCTGAGCTCCTATTCCAGCCATGGGTTGTTGCAGGGATTTGGAAAACCTGGTATGATATTCATTATGATGAAGTTGAAGAGGGCTGAGCAGTGCGAATATGCCGAAGCGACCAATGTGCCCCGTGGCCAGAAGAACGATAGCAGCCGATACACAGCGAGTCGGGTTTCATGTGAGTGTTAATCGCGTCATTCGTAAAACTTGGTGGATTCACCCAACCCCAGTAAAGGAGCGTTTTCGATGATTAAGAAAATCATGTTCCCAGAACCCAGGCACACAATTTCCATGCTGGTGACTGCCGGCCTCATGGTGTTCCTTGTGATCTGCATGCTGCCCGGCCTTGCCGTGGCCCAGGACGCCGCAGGTGATCCGCCCCAGCCGGTCCATGTGGTACAGAGTCAGAAGTCGTTTCCAGCAACCTTAAAGGCCTTCAAGGAAGAAGTGACCAGGGCAGGCTGGAGTCTACTGAACGTCAACAACCTGGCAGGGGTGCTTTCCGAGCGTGGCTTTACCTTGCATCCGGTGGTGATCCTCGATCTTTGCAGCAGCAAATACAGCGTGCGAATATTGAGCAACGATGATTATCGCCCCTTTTCCGTCTTCATGCCCTGCCGTGTGAGCATCTACCAGCTATCCGATGGGAAGGTGTTCATCTCCCGGATGAATACAGGCGCTCTCGCAAGTATGATGCGCCCGGAGGTGGTCGAGGTGATGTCGGCGTCGGACGGAGAGATCGCCAAGATTATCGCCAGGACGGTACGCTGAGCCGGTGAATTTTCGACCTGTTTTTAAATCGGGCCGTTCACTGTGACTGTCTCTTGTCTCAGCCCGGCAGAAAAATAATCTGACTTTTTAACCTTGATGGGGAAATCCTTATGGGATGTGGGAAAGCCCCGAATATATTGATTGCATTGCTCCTGATATTGGGGGTTTTCACAAACAGCGCATTGCCGGAAGCCTGTTTCTGCGGAGAGGCCTGTCTGCATTGTCTTCGACCGGACGCAAAGGCACCTTCTCCGGTTCATATGCAGTGCTCGGATATCCCCTGTAAGAGCTGCGAGTTGGAAAGGGGCCGGACATTAAAAGCAGTCAATTCTGCGGGACTGACATTCAGTGCGAAATTCATTGATGCCCTATTGAGTTCATCTGCTCTCTTCGATTCTCCCTCCACTTATCATCCTATTATGAATTTTGAGGCAAATTATATCAGCAGAATAATCCCATCGGCACCCACCTACCTGGAAACCCTATCGATCCTCTGCTAATCCTTGAGGCCTCTCTTCCCGCTGGTTTAAGCAATTTTTCTATCACTTCCTGACCGCATTCACGAAAACACAGAATGACTGAGGTCGACAAGGATTTAACGTTTCGGATTAAGGAACCAATGATATGAAAGGAGAGTCCCCACCATGTGTTAAAAATGCCTCTGAAAAGGAGAATCTATGCTCGTGACACGCTCAAGAAGGAATAGAAGGATATTCTTTGGTTTGGTGGTTTTGCTTTTGTTTGTTTCCTCCATCTGGCCGGGGGCCGTGGGAGGAAATGATGACCAGGGGAGCGAGAGGCATCGCATCCGACCGGAAAGGGGAATAGAAAACCATGATAACGAGGGCCAGAAAAGCCCACGGTTGAAAAGAGGAGATGACGGGAATGCCCTGACGGGTCAAACCGCCGCATGGCTCTTTTTGGCGGCGAACATGACTGTGGCGCTGAGCATGCTTATGAAAGGTGCCTGCCGCTACCTTCGTCTACAGCCGGAAACCAGAAGCGTTATCAAGAGCTTCAATCAGTTCCAAAAAAAGCACCTGATGCGATTTCATTATGTTTTAAATCCCGCAGCCCTGGGCATCGCCGGTCTTCACTTTTTATTGTCTTCCTGTGGCAAATCATCCCTTCCTGAATGGGGCCTGCTCATGGTGGCGATAATGGTTCTGCTGGGAGTGATGGTAAAATTCAAAATAGCGCCCAAGTGGATGCGCGGCGTCATTTGTCGCTTGCATGCGTCTCCGGCAGTGTTTTCAGCATGGATTCTGGTGCTGGTCGCAGGGCACCTGATTATGGACTGAGGGGAACCGCGGTGAAAAATACCATTATCATTGTGATAGCAGGGATTGTCTTGTTTGAGATTATAGAGCATGTGGTTTTTCCTCTAATCTGGTATATCAAAGACCGGAAGAAAAAATCCGTCTGCGGGGTGACGGGTATGTTGGGAAAAGTAGGCGAAATCAGATACTGGAAGGAATCCGAAGGGCAGGTCTTTGTCCATGGAGAACTATGGGGGGCGGTCAGTGAGTTTCCGTTGTCGGAAGGGGATCGAGTGCTTGTCCAAAAGGTGGACAGACTCACGCTGCGCGTGATACCGTTCAGGGAAAGGGGGGCAACCTGAACAGCCTGAATTCTCGGGAGGGTGGCCAATCAAATGGGTTATTAGCCTGAAATGGCTGCCTTTTCCAAGTCCATCGATACCCCCAGGGCCTGGGCGGCCCTGGCAACCACTTGTCTCAAATCATTGGCCTTGAAGGGCTTTGAGATGAAATCAAAGGCCCCCTTTTCCATGGCTTCCCTCGCAAGTTCCATCATGGCATAGCCCGTGATCAGAATCACCTTGGTTCGCGGCGACTTGCTCCTGACGCGATCCAGGACCTGCATGCCGTCGATCTCACCCATGCGGATGTCTGTCACCACCACGTCAAAAGTCTTATGATCGATGCGCTCCAGCGCCTTTTTCGGGTCTTCAAATGCCTCCACATGGCAGCCGATTTTGGCCAGGGCCGGTCCCAGCCGCCTGCCGACGATCGGTTCGTCATCCAGCAGCAGGACGCTCAGTCTTTCGGACATAGGTATTACCTCCTAACCCGGATGAACCGGAAGTGGGGATTTAGAAATTTTGGGGATTGAAAACAATACCCTCATGGAGCCCTCTTGAACAAACCATTCTTGACGTGGACCTCCACATAATCCACTCCCTCCATTGCTTGGACCTCCTCTTTGATGGCACCGGCCTTTTTCAGTTTGTTGCGTCGGGTCCCCTGTGTCTCGACAATCACGGTCCCTCCCTCGGCACGCACCTTCACCTTGGGGTACGCCTCCAAGAGCCCGGCACGAACCCTGCTTGCCAGTTCAGCGTCCTTGATACACCTGAGGGAATAGGTCATGGCCGCAAACCGGCGGTACCCGGCGGTCTGGGCGATGATCTTGATGGCCTCATCCGTATGGATTTGGCTGAGACTGATGACCAGATCGTACTGCGAAGGATCGGTTTCATCCAGTTGATAATGGGTCAGGGACCAGTGCTGTCGCAATTTCCGTTGGCGGTCGATGAACCTTGGTGCCCGTTCAGGGGGGACCTCTCCCTGTCCTGATATATCCCGTGCCAGTTCGGCCGGGTCGGCGAGAATGCGCACCCTGAGTGCGTGGGAAATGCCGACCACATAAAGATGGGCGGCCAGTCCGTGGCACACCGTGTTATCCTTCAGCAACTCGCCTAAGGTCGTGCTCTGGATAAATGCCAGGCACCGGCCCTGAAGCCCGGCGGACCGTCCCCAGGACAAAGGGGGCGATTCCAAGGCCCACTCCAGCTTGTCCTGTGGAATCCGGTACTGCGCTGCGACAGCGGCCAGAAGTTCCCTGCCCAGGCAGGCGTAATCCAGGGTCTGGGCCGTCGTACGGGCAATTTCCTCGCCCTTTTCGTACGAATCCGATGAAATAATGATGATGGACATAATGTCGGGTCCTCTGTCTGTGCGTTTTTTGTCTTCACCACTAAGGAGACCGCAATCCGGCCTGTCAGACTGCTTGAGCCGGGGCCGGGACCCCGGGATGGACCTCAACGTGATGGACCCCCTTGATTTCCCGGCCCAATTTTCTCACCCTCTCTTGCAGTTTATGCTGCTGGCGTTCCCCTGACTGGGTGTAAATCAGTACGTTTCCGAATTCACATGCAACGCTCACATCCACGTATTCGTCTGCAAGGAGAGCCTTCACCTCGCAGGCCGTAACCAGATCATCCATCTTCCGCTGCGTCTCCGGGGTGGATTCGAATTGCTTCAGCCTGGCCGCCTCACAGATGAAAGCCACCGCGTCGTCCACGGTCAATTTATGGATGTGGAGAACCAGGTCGTAGAGCGTGCTGTCCCAGGGGTCCAGGCCATAAAGGCTCCTGGTCCACTTGCGTCTTTCCTGGTCATCCCGGAGAATGAGGGAGCGGGCCTCCTCCTCGCTGATCTTTTCCCTGCTCATCTCGCTTTTGACCCGGTCTTCCAGGTTTGCAATAATCCTAACCTTCAGGATATGGGGTATGCCCTTGAGCAGGAGGTGGCCGGCCAGGCCGTGATATACCAGGTTGTCCTTCTGTGCCCGGCGGGCGAGGGCATATCGTATGTAGGCCATGAAGGCCTGCTTGCCGTGACTGAACCGTTCCAGAATGGACGGCGCGTCGTGAATGGCCCGGATGAGCCTCACTTCAGGGATATCAAACCGGTCGCCGGCATCCAGGAGCACTTCCCGGCTGATGCACGCATAGCCCAATTGCGCGGCCACCTTTTCCGCCACCTCCTTGCCTTTGCTGTATGAACCCCTTGAGATGGTTATGATTGACATGTGACGATTGCTCCTTTCATAAGGTTGGGAACCGCCTTCGACATCCCGCAATGAGATGTTCACAATGCCGACGGGTGCGATTGGACATCAAACCCCATACACCAGAGAGATGATGCCGATCATCACCGCCAGAAACACCACGCTGACCATTGCGCCGGCCTTCATGAAGTCCACGCTCCTGTACCTGCCGGGTCCCATGTAGAGGGCATTGACCTGGTGGGTGGGGAGGATGAAGGAGTTGCTCGTGGCCAGTCCCACCACCAGGGCCGCCATCCGGGGATCGGCATTGGCCGCGATGGCCATGTTCACCACCAGGGGGACCAGCAGAACGGTGGCGCCCACATTGGAGATGACCAGGGTAAAGACAGTGGCCAGCACGCCGATAATCGCCAGCAGGACGATGGGACTCACCGTGCCGATGGCGCTCAGGACCGCGTGGGCGATCCACGCCGCGGTACCTGTTTTTTCGGTTGCAATCCCCAACGGGATCAGGCCCGCCAGCAAAAAGATGGTTCTCCAGTCCACGGACTGGTATGCCTCGTCGATGGTGAGGACCTTGGTGACAATCATCCCGAGGGCACCGGTCATCAGACAGACGGACAACTGGATTTTAAAAACCATGATCATAATCAGGGCGGTAGCCAGCCAGAACCCCGCAAAAGCGGCCTTTTCGGGCCGCATCAGGTCCACATCAACCGGGGTGGTGAACAGGAGACTCTTTTCTCCCTGAAGGGCTTTCAGCCGCTTCCACGTCCCGTGAAGCAGGATGGCGTCGCCCACCCCGAGGGCAAGGTCGCCGATCTCGGCGCGATAGGTCTCCCCGTGCCGATAAACGGCCAGCGGCGTCACGCGGAAACGATCCTGAAGGTCTATCTGCCTCAACGTCTTTCCCACCAGGGGAGAACGGGGCGCCACGACCGCTTCCACCGCCCCCGAAGCGCTTTCCGCCACTTCATTCCGGAAGACCTGAAGGGAGCCTTTCAGAAACATCCCCTCCTGTTCGGCCATCCGCTTCACGTCTCTTTCCGCGCCGTAGACCGCCAGGTCCATGCCGGACCGCACCTCCATGTCCGGGGGCGGGCTGACGATCTTGAAATCAGGGGGTTCGATAATGGCCACCACGTGCACCAGGTATCTCCGGCGAAGATCGTCGATCCGAACCGGGTCCCGGTAGTGGGTAAAGTCATCGGGCGCCTTGAGTTCATATGCCTCGCCGATGTCTTCCAGCGGGCTGGAACTGTCTTCCTGTCCCTGCTGGTCGGATGTGGGGTCCACGCCCTTCGGCAGGATGAACCTCCCAAACAGGACGAAACAGGCGATGCCGCTGATCACCAGCCCCAGTCCGATGGGGGTCACATCGAACAACCCGAAGGGCTTGAGATTGAAGGGCGCCATGAGATCGTTCAGCAGGATCAGGGGGCTGGAGCCCACGAGTGTCACGGTCCCGCCCAGGATGGCGCTGAAGCCGATGGGCATCAGGAGTCTGCTGATGGGGATCCTGAGGGACTTGCTCACGCGCTGTATGGCAGGCAGGAAAAGCGCGGCGGCGCCGATGTTTTGCATGAAACTGGAGATGATGGCCACTGTAAAGGAGATGGCGATCACAATCCGCGAAGGGCTGTTGCCGGCAATGCGGACGATGGGGGTTACCATCTTGTTGATAATGCCTGTTCTATCCAGTCCGGCCCCGATGATGATCACCGCAATAATGGAAACCACGGCGTTGCTGCTCAAGCCGATAAAGGCCTCCTTGGGGGTGACCAGATGGAGGAGGGGGAGGGCGACCATCATCAGAATGGCCACCACATCCACGCGCACCCACTCCACAATAAACAGGAATACGGCCACGCCGATCATCCCCATTACCAAGATCATTTCCGGTGTCAGTTGCTCCATAAGCGTATTTCCTCTGGGTTTATCATGAAGGAATTGTGTCCGAAATCCGAGGTCCAATCAGGAATTCAGATGTCACCCCTTTGGTCAAGGCCAACCCTTTCATTTCTTTCATGCCTCAATCCCCGGGGGTTGCCTGAAGGGGAGCGTAGGCCTTTCAACGCCTGTGAAAAAACCCTGCAACGCGATCGGCCCAGTAGGCGCAGCGGTAAATCACCTTGAGCCGGAAGGCCTTGCAGCGATCCTTGGGATTGGTGATCACAAGGCTGTCTTCGAGCTGCTTGAGGATTTTTTCCATCGGACTTCTGTATACTTCCATTTCAATTTTCCTCCATATTGCACTTTTCTTTTCGGTTCCCTGGCCGCCCCTCTCTGCATGACAAAGTCAAACCCAAAAAAAAGTCGAATGCACAGTGAAGCGCCCCACACGTCATTTGCTTCAGGCTGATGCCGCGCTGGCAGGTTGGTCATTTTCCCGGTCCAGGGATTTGACCGCCTTTTTAATGGTGTTTCGAAGTTCCTTCAGCTTAAAAGGCTTTGCAATGAAGTCAAAGGCCCCCTTGGTCAATGATTCCTTTGCCAGGTCCAGGGTAGCATACCCGCTGATCATGATAACCCGGGTATGCCGGGATTTCTCCAAGACCTTCTCCAAGACCTGAATCCCGTCCATTTCCGCCATGCGGATATCGGTGATCACGATGTCAACATCCGTTTCTTGCAGACGATCGATGGCCCTCAGCGGATTGACAAAGTTTTCGACCCGGTGCCCGTCCCTCACCAGCATCGCCTTGAGGCGCTCCCCCACGATAGGCTCGTCATCGATAACGACTATTTTGATAGGATCTCTCATGATTCCCTCCTTTTCCTGATGCCGGGTTATGTGCCGCCGGGTCCGGTTCAGAAAATGCCTTGCTGCACGGTTTCAGACATCTTTGGTTGTAACTTCTCTGCACCATGCGGAGAAGTTGGTGCCATATGGGTAAGCGCTCGAAAAATTGCCGGGATCTGCACCAATACCTTTTTGATTGCGGCTGTTAGGCCGCCTTGGGAACTTGCTCAGCATTTCTTCTGGGGATGCCCCGGCCGTTCTTGGGGTTCGCCGCCCTGACCCGATCGTCCCCATCCTCCCTAAACATTTTCAATGCCGATCCCATAAGTTTCCTGTGGGGCATCGCCGATCAGGCAATCGCTGACAACCTTTTCCTTGACCTGAATGATCTGGCTCGCCACCAGGGGTTTGACCTGTCCCAGGAGCCGCCTGCCGATCTCGTCGTCTGTCTCGAACACCATCAGGTCAATCCCCTCTTCCCTCGCCATGCCCACGATCTCCTCTTTCAAATTCCTGGTTGCGACATGGTGCGACAAGGTCAGGCCGGCGTCCCGGGCGCTGTTGATCAGGTCGATCAGGGCCTCCTCCAGAACCGATCCAAGGGGGTCTTCCGCTTCCGTGGATGCGGCCTGCTGAAGAATGTAAACCCGGGCCCCGAGTCGTTTGGCCAGGGCCAGGGCATGATGGACACCCTTGAGACTTTTTTCCGAGGTCCTTAGCGGGACGAGTATCTTCTTTTGCAGCATTGCGGTCTCCCCTGCCTGTGCCTGTCGCCTGCAAATATACAATATGCATACCAAACGAAATAACTCTTTTTATATCAATAGCTTAATCCTAAGAGCCATTGGCGGGGGTTTCTAAAAGGTTTCATTCTGAAACAGGCGGGGACAAGAAATGGAGTTAATCTGGAAGGATAGCTAAGGATTTAAATAGGTTAAGACCCATGTTTCATACTGAAAAGGATGATAGACGTCGACAGGGCAATGGGAAAGGCCTCATTCGAGGCCGAAGCGCTTCATCTTGCGCCAGAGAGTGGTCCGGGGCAGGCCCAGAATTTCGGCGGCGAGGTTCCTGTTGTAATCGGTCTGGACCAACACCTCGCGGATATATTCTTTTTCTTTCTCTTCCAATGACAGCCAGTGATTTTTTTCCAGACTGCTGATGGAAAGCGCCTGGAGATCGGAAGGGAGATCGCGCACCGAGATCTCGGTTTCTTCGGACAGGGCGATGGCGCGCTCGACAATGTTTTCCAGTTCTCTTACATTGCCGGGAAAGGGATATCTGGAGAGGATCTGCATGACCTCGGAGGAAACCCCCTTGACCTCCTTGGCAAAGGCGTGGCTGTATTTTTCGAGAAAATGCCGCACAAGGAGGGGAATATCGTCCCGCCGGGTCCGGAGCGGCGGCAAGGTGATGCCCACGACATTGAGTCGGTAGAAGAGGTCTTCCCGGAACGCGCGTCTCTTGACCATGTCCGCCAGATCCTGATTGCTGGCTGCGAGCAGACGGACATCCACCGGCAGCGGCTTTACGCCGCCCACACGCAGCAACACGCGTTCTTCGACAAACCGAAGCAGTTTGACCTGCATGGTGGCCGGCATCTCGCTGATTTCGTCGAGGAAGATGGTCCCCGTGTGGGCGGCCTCCAGGAGGCCGATTTTTGTTTCGTTGGCGCCGGTAAAAGCGCCCTTTTCATGGCCGAACAGCTCGTTGCTGATCAACTCCTCGGTAAAACCGCCGCAGTTGAAAGACACAAAAGGCCCCTTGTTTCTTTGACTTCGACGGTGCAGGGCCCGGGCAACCATCTCCTTGCCGGTGCCGCTTTCTCCCTGGATGAGCACAGTGCAGTCCAACGGCGCAACCTTTTCGATGAGCCGAAACACCTCATTCATCGCCTTGCTGCGCCCTACGATCTCAGTCGGTCGGTCCCTGGCGAAGAGGGCCTCCTTGAGGGCCTCCTTTTCGCGAACCAGGGCCACCTTATCCAGTGCCCGTTTGACCAGAAGCCGGATCTCGGCCATTTTCACCGGTTTTGCCACATAATGGAAGGCCCCGGCCCGGATCGCCTCGATGGCTGAATCCACGGAGCCGTATCCGGTGATGAGGATGACCTCGGTGCGGGGGTAATGGGTGCGGATGTGCTTCAGCACATCCTGTCCGCCCAGTCCCGGGAGCCGGAGGTCGCAGAGCACCAGATCGAAGGCCTCCCGTTCAAAGGCGCTCAGACCCGACTCGGCGTCCGCAAAGGTTTCCACATGGTAGCCTTCCCTGGACAGGCCCCGTTTGATCTCCCTGCAGACAATGGATTCATCGTCTATTATGGCTATCTTGAATCGGTCCATTCCTGTTCCCCGTTGAACAATGCACCTGTCAGCGGCAGAAAAATGGAAAAGCGTGCCCCATGGCCGGGCTGGCTCTCCAATTCGATCCTGCCCCCGTTCTTTTTAATGATGTTGTAGCTCACCGAAAGGCCCAACCCGGTTCCCACACCTTCTTTCTTGGTGGTGAAAAAGGGGTCGAAGATCTGCTCAATAATTTCCGGTGGGATGCCCGGCCCGTTATCAACGACGTCGATACGGATCTCGCCGGGTGTGTCCGCCGGTCCTACCATTGCCTTCAGCTCGCCATCGGATTCCATGGCCTGAATGGCATTCATGAACAGATTGAGCAGGACCTGCTGGAGGCCGTCCTTGTCCATGCGGACCTTGGGCAACCCAGGCTGGATTTCTTTAGTGAACCGGATTTTTCGCAATTCCATCTCATTGCGGAGCAGACGGGCGGTTTTTTCCACCACTTCCGAGGGATCCACGTCTTCCAGACGCGGGTGGCTCGCCCTTGAAAATTCGAGGAGATTTTTGACGATCTCGCTGGTCCTGTCGGCCTGATCCATGGCCTCCTGATAAAGCCCCCGGCGTTCATCGTTGTCCATGTTGTCGCCGTCTTCCACCAGGGATTCCAGAATCAGCGAAAGGTTGTTGACCGGATTGTTGATTTCGTGGGCGATGCCCGCGGTCAGGGTGCCGATGGAGGCAATCTTGCGGGACTGGATGAGCTGTTCCTGCCGTTTTTCCAACTCCTCCATCATCCGGTTGATGGCTGACACCAGGTGGTGAATCTCGTTTTTGGCATCCCCATAGGGCGTGATGCGCTGAAAAGCACCTCGGGCCACGGCTTCGGACTCTCGGGTGATTCTTGCCAGAGGACGGATGACCTTTTCACCGATAAAAAATAGAACAAATCCCGACAACAGCACGAGCATCAGAAAACCGATGAGGGGAAGGGGCGTCATCTGCACGAGAAGCCTGTCAATGTCTCTGCGCTCCGTAGCGAGAAATTCATCGGCCAGGAGAAGGAGATTATGCCCGATACCGCGGATCAGGCTTTCGAGCGGGGCGCAATCCCCCACCGCGCAGGAGGCCTCGCGAAGTTGGACCATCTTCGTCGAATACTCCTCGACATTTTTGAGGGCTTTCCCGTAGTTTTCACTGCCGATGGCCTCGACCAGGGCCTCCTTCTCCCGCTGAAGGATCATGGCCAGCCGGTTGGTATAGGTGACATTCTCTTCGTAGTTGAACTCCTGACGGTAGAGGAAGTAGTTTTTCTCATACCGTCGCATCTCCAAAAGGGTGCTGTTGAGTTCACCGGCCACCTCGAACAACTGCATGGATCGCGACAGGCGGTGGATGTATCCATAGTTGACCGCAATAATCCCGGCCATGAACGCGAAAGTGATAATAAACGCGATCATAATCTGCGCGCGAATGGTCATGCGGATGGGATGCAAGCTCTTACTCCTCTGAAAAACGGATAAATTTTCCAACCTGGATGCTTTGAGGGGTTACCCTCTGAATCGACATCGCGTGGCGTTCCTTAATCAATATTAAATACACTTTTTGCATCCAACTGGCAATAAAGAAACAATGCCCTCTGATCAATTGATGCGTTCGAAAAAGCACCCTTATGTCAAATGGAACATGCGGTGTTTCCTGCAATATGATTCATCAAAAGCGGAAAGAAAAATCGGTCTGCGGGGTTCCGGGTATTCTGGGAAAAGAAGGAGGAATCAGGTACTGGAAGAAATCCGACGGGAAGGCTTTCGTCCATGAAGAACCGTGGGGGGCGGTCAGTGGGTTTCCGTTTTGGGAAGGGGATCGAGTGGTTGTCCAGTTCAGAAGGTTATCAATACACAGGGCATGGCACTGTTCTTATGTACTCGTTGAAACATCTGAAACCTGCCACATCCATATCAAGTGACTCCCCGTACGTTCGTTCCATTTTTGTATATGCCCAAAATTGGGCAAATCCGTCAGTTATTGGGTTTATGTTTTGATCGATGGAAGTCATTTATGCGTTTTGAAACAAAACAAGGTGAATTTCCGATGGGTTACAGCGTGGCATGCAGTTGGTACAGAGTTTGCTTAAAAGATAAGACATCTAAATTTTCTTCCATCATGCAATGGGGGAAGATAGCGACCATAAGAAGTATAAATAGGCTAGAAAAGGACTGTCGACTCACTCCGTTTACGTCAACTAAGAACGACGGATATCACCACAATAATGTCCTAAGGAGTCATTAATAATGATAAGAGAAAATATTATACTGGATGCTGCGCGGGAACTGAATGTCAGGGCGGCCATTGATATCCCAAAGGATGCTTATCAAAAAGTCGAGCAACTTTCAAAAAATGAGACAAATCAGCTTTCAAGCTACGTGTTGGGAAAGATTCTGGAAAATTACGATGCCGCCACTGAGGATCGCGTTGCCATGTGTGCAGATACGGGTCTACCGCGTTATTACGTAAAGATCGGAAATCATGCAGTCATAGAGGGTGGGATGGTTCAACTTGAGAAATCGCTTCGACAGGCTACTGCGGACACAACCGCCAGCATCCCATTACGCCCCAACCGGGTTCATCCATTTACAAGAAAGGATAATAATAATAACGTGGGCATTCACGCTCCCACGGTGGATTACAGTTTTGAACCTAATGCAGATTGGATGGATATCACGGTGACGCATAAAGGCGGTCTGTTCGGCGGCGATTATCGGATGCTATTCCCCGCAGACGGCATTCCCGGTCTAAAGCGCTTCTTTCTCGATTCATTAGCCGAGTTCCTTCGCCGGGGCATGGCATGCCAGCCGGCAACCATAGGGGTCGGTGTGGGCGGCACAAAAGATGTATGTGTCCGGTTGGCAAAAGAAGCGGCCTGCTTGCGCATTGTGGGAGATCGAAACCCGGATCCCGAAATTGCAAGCCTGGAAGAGGAATTGGCAGAAATTGGGGCCAACGCCGGTTTCGGGCCGATGGGGTTTCCAGGGAACTCAGCGGTACTGGATGTTCATATTGAAGTCGCCTATGCGCATACAGGCGGAATGCCGGTCGGTATTCAGCAGTTCTGTTATGCCCAGAGAAGAAAAACGGTACGCATTTTTGCCGACAATATCACGGAATTTAGAGAAGATCCCCGTTGGTTTACACCGTACTACCGAAGAGAAACCATTGAATAATACCAGAATCAATTATTGAATTCTAATCGCAATCTCAGTTTGATGACCGGAGGTCTGATTACATGGAAGGTAAAAATCAAAAAGTGCTGCGTGAGTTCAATCTAACGCTTCCTGTGAGCGAGAGTGATATTTCACCCCTCAAGGTTGGGGATGCCGTTTTCTTGAATGGACTTGTGTTTACCGGACGCGAAGGTCTCTATGATATGATTTTTGAGAAGAAGAAAGAGCCGCCTATCGATATAGGCGCCCTTGGAGGAGCAACAATCAACGCCTCGCCCACGGTGAAAGAGATCGAGCCCGGGGTTTACCATGTGCCATCTATTACCGGAACCGCAAGCTTTCGGTTTGCCAAGTATATGTCAGAGTTTCTAAAGCGGTACAAAATTCGCATACTCATCGGAAAAGGCGGAATGTCCTCAGAAGTATACAAGAAATGCTTCCAGCCAAATGGTGCCATCTATCTGACGACTATCGGTTACGGAATGGGTGCGATTTATGGCAGGGGAATCTTAAGTGTGAAAGACGTTGCCTGGAAAAAGGAGCTGGGACTCGCTCAGGCGATATGGGTTCTGGAAGTGGAAAAATTCGGCCCCTTTATAGTTGAGTGCGATGCCCAGGGGGAGAATCTGTTTGAACGGGTGAATAACGAGATTAATGACAACTTTTTAGGACTCTACGAAGGACTTCCGAGGTTTGCGATGAAACGAATGGGAGAAATCGCTTCAGCGGAGGAGGAAATTATGTAATTGGAGCGGCATAACACGTAGAATTTTTTATCTGGTGGTCCATGCCACTTGGGCCATTTCAATTTTTTCGAATTCGGCGATCATAATGTTAAAGCCTGGATCCGAGGAAACCATTGACGTACCTTAATATTGAGCCTGCCAAGCAGACCTACAAGCCGGGATATGGAGCCTCTGATAATAATCTGTTCGTAAAACAGCGAGCTTTAGTCCCATTTGCCAGTCCAGTTAACGCCTATAGTCGGGGTGAAATAACAATTTAAAGTGTCCCTTTTAAAATGGTCGTATGGATTGATGGAAAGGCGATTGCTGTTAAATTTTTACTAACCTTTAACTTTTAAGGAGGTTCGGTTATGGATTGGCAGAAATTGAGGGACAGGGTTATTGTTTTGCTTTTGGTGATACCCGCAGTATGCCTTCTTCTTGGCGCGTGGTCCACGCCGTCGGTGATGGCCGCCGCCATAAAGATGCGGGTACAAACGGCTGCGCCAAATGTCAGTCTATCCTTTCAATCGGTGGCTCGGCTCGCAGAGGCGGTTCGGGTCATGTCGGACGGACGCCTTGACATTGAGGTCTTCCCGGACGGCGCCATCGTCCCGACGGCGCGGATCCCAGACGCGGTGAACACAGGTACGGTGGAAGCAGGCGCTACGTATGCCCAATATTTCGCGGGAAAGAACATGGCCGGCGCCCTCTTCGGCGCACCGCCCGCGGGTGGCGGGAGCAAAGTCGGCATTGATCAGTTCGGCCATATGACCTGGCTGATATTCGGGCCTGGCCGTGAGCTTCATGAAGAGTATTTTCGTGACATCATCAAGATGAACCTGGTGGCCTTTCCGGTGGGCTTCCATGGCCCGCTCAGCGTGGGATGGTTCAAGAAACCGATAGAAAGCCTGAAGGATCTTCAGGGCCGCCGCTATCGGTCGGGCCCGGGTCTTGTGGCCGAGACCTGGAAGAAGATCGGAGTTCCGGCAACATTTTTGCCTGGCGGTGAAATTCTTCCGGCGGGTCAGCGGGGCGTCATCGACGGCGCGCAGTGGGGGAGCCCATACGATGATATCCCCTTGGGTTTCCACCAGATATGGAAACACTACTATCTCCAGGGCGCACACTTCCCGATCTCGACGTGGGAGTTGATCATCAACAAGGATTTTTGGAACAAGCTTTCACCCGATTTGCAGAAGATGATAGAGATCTGTTCCCGGGCTACTGTTTTGGAAACTTTTTATCGATTGCTTGAAGATAACGGCAAGCTCTTGAAGAAGGCCACAGAAGAATATGGCGTCATCGTTCACGATGTGCCGCCAGAAATCTTCACCGCCTACATGAAGGCGACTGACGAGGTGCTGGAAAAGTATACCAAAGACCCCTTCTTCAAGAAGGTTTTGGACTCTCAACGCGATTACGCTGACCTGATCCGCCCGTATTGGAAGGCGTCCCTCAATAGCTCCGTTTTCCTGGTGGAGGGCAAAAAGTAGCAATTCCAACGCCGTAAGGATCAGGGGCACCGCGAATTTCCTTTGCGGCACCCGGCGCAGCCTTGTATGCAATATTAAAGCTGAAACTGAGTGGGGAGTTTGCTGTGCCGGTGCCGCAGGCTTCGGCTATCGAGAGGTGGGTGAAAACGAAGTGTAGATAGCGTGAAGCGGCCAATGACGGCGTAACAAGTGGAGGTCGAACCCTCGGTGAGGTCGTTGGGATGGACATGGACTGAGGTTTTTAGGATGCACGCACTTAAGAGGATCGTAAAGGTTCTGGACAGTATCACGCTCTGGCTGGCACGGCTCACCTGGTGGCTGGTCATCCCTCTCATGGCCGTTCTCGTCTATGAGGTGATGGTCCGCAAGTTATTCATCAGCCCGACAATTTGGGCGATGGACCTCAGTTATATGCTCAACGGCCTCTTGGGGATGACAGGTGCGGTTTACGCCCTCTATCGAGGCGGGCATATCGCCATCGACTTTATCTCGGATAAGTGGTCGCTCCGGACCCAGGCGGCATTGAACGCCGTATTCTATGTCACCTGTTTCTTCCCTGGGATCTCCATCTTCCTGTGGTTCGCCTTGCGGTTCGCGCATGAATCGTGGATGATAAGGGAACGGGCAATCACGAGTGCGTGGATGGCCCCCATATATCCGTTGAAGATGGTGATGGCCGTGGCAATGGCGCTCTTGCTTCTTCAGGGGATTTCCGAGTTCCTGAAAAACCTGTATGTATTGCTCCGGGGGCATCGGTTATGAGCCCGGAGATGCTCGGCCTCGTTTACATATGCGTCCTTTCAGTGGCGCTGTTCATCGGCTTTCCCGTTGCATTCACTCTCATCATCCTGTCAATCGTGTTTGGATACATCGGTTTCGGTTGGATTGTCTTCGACCTGATGGTATATCAATACTTCTCGCTAATGGAGGACCCGATCTGGGCGGCGGTGCCGCTGTTTCTTTTTATGGGGCTGATTTTGGAGGAATCGGGGATGATGGAACGCCTGTTCAGGGCATTCCAACTTCTCCTGGCACCGGTGCGGGGGTCCCTCTACCTGGCAGTGGCAATCAGCGCCGCGATTTTTGCCGTCGCCACCGGGATCGTTGGCGCCTCGGTCGTGCTCCTCGGCGTCATGGCCGCGCCCACCATGAATAAGTGCGGGTACGACGTGCGCATGTCCTCCGGAATCATCACTGCGGGCGGAACGCTCGGTATCCTTATTCCACCGAGCGTCATGCTGGTGGTCATGGGGCCTATCGTGGGAGTGTCGGTGGTGGACCTGTTCGCTGCGGCCATAGTGCCCGGACTCCTGTTGACCACTCTCTTCGGAGGCTATGCCCTGCTGCGGAGCTTCATCCAGCCTCATATGGGCCCGGCCCTTTCCAAGGACCAGCGGGCGAGTTCCTTCCTCCTCATCCTTAAAGAACTCGGCGTGGGTCTCGTGCCTCCCGCAGGGCTGGTTATGGCGTGCCTGGGGAGTATCCTGTTCGGATGGGCCACCACGACCGAAGGCGCGGCGATGGGCGCATGCGGGTCGGTGGTCCTCATCCTGGCATACCGCCGATTCACGTGGGCCAGAGTCTACAAGGCAGGGATGCAGACCCTGGAGGTGACCGGCATGGTCGTCTTTCTTGTTGGTGCCTCCAATTTTTTCGGGGCCGTCTTCTCGCGCCTTGGAACTCCGACCATGATTACCGAGGCCCTCATCGGGCTGGGTCTGGGACCATTCGGGACCATTTTGATCATCCTGCTGGTCATATTCATCCTGGGGTGGCCCCTTGAATGGATCCCGATTGTCCTTATCGTGGTTCCGATCGTGCTCCCTGTGGTCCAGGCATTCGAGATCAACCTTGTCTGGTTCAGCATTCTGGTGGCGGTATGCCTCCAGACGGCGTGGCTGTCTCCCCCGGTGGCATTGGCCTCCTACTGGCTGAAGGGTGTCGTGCCCGAATGGGACCTTAAAGACATTTACATCGGTATGTTACAGTTCATGGGGCTTCAAGCGGTGGGGACGCTGCTTCTCCTTTTCTTTCCCCAGATCGTTCTCTGGCTTCCTTCCCTGCTGGCACGATAAGGCCTTGGCGTGCGGTTAACATGACGGGCTCCCCGGAAGGATCCATATAAGCGAAAATTGTTTGCATGAGCGTCAGAATGGAGGCGAAACATGAAAAAACACCTGGAAGGGGTTAAAGTCCTCGATTTAACCGCTTACCTGTCCGGGCCCTATGCGACACTTAATCTTGCCGCATTGGGTGCCGATGTTATCAAAGTTGAGAGGCCTAAAATCGGGGATCCATGCCGATGGAATCCGCCTTTTGCCGGTCCCAACGGTGTCAGCTTTGAAATGAAAAATAATACGGATATGTCTATCCTCTATCTTAAAAGAAACCGGGGGAAAAGGAGTATCTTTTTGAACTTAAAGGATGAAAGGGGGAAAGAGCTATTCAGGCGCCTGGTCAACATGAGTGATATCGTTATAGAAAACTTCAGCCCGGGTGTTATGGAACGAATGGGACTTGATTATCCGGATTTAAAGAAGATCAACCCCGGAATTATCTATTGTTCCATCTCAGGTTATGGTCAGGACGGCCCTTTCAGGGATCGGACCGCATTTGATCTTACCATTCAGGCAACAAGCGGCATTATGGGAATTACAGGATACCCGGACGGGCCCCCCACAAGGTGTGGGGCGTGGATCGGGGATATGATCCCTTCTCTGTATAGTGTGGTGGGTATCCTGGCGGCGCTTTATTCAAGAGAAAAAACCGGTCAAGGAGACAAAATAGATATAGCGATGCAGGCCGCTTGTTTCTCAGTGGTTACCGACGAAGCCTTGGATTATAATATGTCTCTGGGAATGCCGGTCAGGACCGGGAATCGGAACCCCAGATTGGCGCCGTGGAATTCATACAAAGCAAAAGACGGGCATCTCATCATATGTGTTGCCAACAATACACAGTGGAATGCATTTCTGAAGGCCACCGGACGGGAGGACCTTGAAGGTGATGATCGATTCAAAAATCAAGAAGGACGATTTAAATACTCAGATGATGTGGAACATATAGTGAACCAGTGGCTGGAGAATCTCACCAGGCAGGAAGCACTGAAACGGTTGAGAGAGTACAAAGTTCCATGTGATGCCGTATTAGAATATGAGGAAGTCCTGGAATCCCCTCAACTCAATCACAGAAATATGATTCAAGATGTCATCCATCCGGTCAGCGGAAATACGGGCCTAAAAGTCGCAGGTTTTCCTATTAAGTTTACCGATTCGGAAGCCGGGTTTGAACGGCCGGCACCTTACTGTGGTGAGCACAATGAGGAGGTGTACAAGGGACTTTTAGGAATTTCCGATGAGGAACTGGAAGAGTTGAAGGAAGAAAATATTATTTGAAAATCGGACAGGATCAATAAGGAAATTCGATGCTCACCAGGTAGCTGTGCGGCCGATGCGCTCTTTCAGCCTGAGCAGTTAAATAGTCGTGACGAGTTCCCTTCTTCAAAATCGTGCGAATGGAGGTTGTTAATGGATACGATCAGTCAAGATGAAGTGGTTCAGATTTTGAAAATTGTTGAGGAATCGAGTTTTGATGAACTATGCCTGGAGATGGGGAACTTCAAGCTGGTATTAAAAAAGCACGGGGGCAGCGAAATTAACCAAAGGCCTTCTCAGTCTGGAGAAATAGTCACTCATCCTGAAGTCGACCAAGAGCGGCAATCTGCACCCATGGATGTAAAACAGAGGAAACCTGGGAAGTTGGCCTCTGTCCCGGAAAAAGATAGGCATGAAATAGAGGTGATCGAGGGGAACCAGGAGGAGGGTTACATCCCCATACGATCACCCATGCTTGGGACTTTCTATCGAGCGCCCAAACCGGGTGCGCCGCCATTTGTGGAAGTGGGTCGATGGGTATCCGCGGATGATTCGGTGTGCATTATCGAGGTCATGAAACTCTTTAATACGGTCAAGGCAAACGTTCGGGGACGCATTGCCAAGATCTGCGCAGAAAACGGACAAATGGTAGAATATCAGCAGACGCTTTTTCTGGTGGAAGAGGTGGATGAGGCGGTAGAGACAGCGGAGGAGGAAATCGCCACATGAAGGGTATCTCCCGTGTTCTGGTGGCCAACAGGGGGGAAATCGCTGTTCGAATCCTTCGCGCATGCCGGGAACTGGGTCTGGAGTCGGTCGTCACCGTTTCTGAGGCTGACAAAAACAGTCTTCCGGCAAGACTGGCCGACAGAGCGGTATGCATCGGCCCTCCATCCCCCATGGAAAGTTACCTGAAGGTGGATACCATTATCGCCGCTGCCCTGGGCACGGGTTCGGATGCCATCCATCCCGGATACGGTTTCCTTGCGGAACAGCCTCAACTCGCCGAGGCATGCGTCACGCACGGTCTGATCTTTGTGGGGCCGAAGGCGGATGATCTCAGGAGGATGGGAGATAAACTCTACGCACGAAAACTGGCAGGTGGGGCTGGGGTTTCAATCATTCCAGGATCGGAGCTTGTACACCATCATGAAGAGGCGGCAGAGACAGCAAGACGGGTTGGATTTCCTGTTTTATTAAAGGCCGCCGCGGGCGGCGGTGGAAAGGGGATGAAGATCGTTGCACGCGCCGAGGATCTGAGGAGCGTCTTTGACGAGGCTTCTGGCGAGGCACTGAGCGCCTTTGGGGACGATAGGATATATGTGGAGCATTATATCGCAAACGCCCGGCATATAGAGGTTCAGATCATCGGGGATCGTTTCGGCAATATCATTCATCTGTTTGAAAGGGATTGCTCGCTTCAACGCAGGTATCAGAAGATGGTCGAAGAGGCGCCGTCCCCTGCCGTGTCTCCTGAACTCAGAAGAGAAATCTGTGAAGCAGCCGTCAGGATCGGCAAACAGATCGGATACGAAAACGCCGGAACCGTCGAATTCATGTTGGATCAGGATCACGGCCGGTTCTATTTTCTTGAGATGAATACCCGTATTCAGGTGGAACACCCGGTGACCGAGATGATCAGCGGTATAGACCTGGTCAAGGAGCAATTCAGGGTGGCTGCCGGGGAGTCCTTCAGCGTTTCACAAGATGAGGTCCGATTGACCGGGCACGCCATCGAGTGCCGCATCAACGCGGAGTCGCCGGGTGCGGGGTTTTCACCCTGCCCCGGTTACATTAGGGAATGGAAGGCCCCAACAGGAAAAGACGTACGCGTTGATTCCCACTGTTATCCAGGCTATTTTGTTCCGCCATATTATGATTCGCTTCTTGCGAAGCTCATCACCCGAGGAACCGACCGTCGTGAGGCCATTGGTTTGATGCAATACGCCCTTGCCAATTTTGTTGTTTCGGGCATTGATACGACCATCCCTTTCCATCAGTTTATCATGAGGCACACCGACTATCTGAACGGGAACGTCAGCACCAATTGGATAGAAAACCGTTTGGTTAAGGAGTATGAAAAAAATGGAGGAAATCCGTTTCGTTGATACCACATTGAGAGATGGTCACCAGAGTCTATGGGCAACACGGATGAGAACCGCCCACATGCTCCCCATTGCACCTTTATTGGACGAAGCCGGATTCATGGCTGCGGAGCTGATGGGAACCGTCCATTTCGACGCCTGCCTTCGTTATCTACGTGAAGACCCATGGGAGCGAATCCGGCTGGTTTCGGAGGCATTGCCCAATACCCCCTTACGCGCCTTGATTCGAAGCAGGTCCCTCACCAGTTTCAATATTGTACCCGATTCCGTGATTAAGCTCTGGATAGAGCGGTGTGGCGCCAACGGGATCAGGCACCTGATGATATTTGATGCCTTACACGACTGGAACAATCTCTCGAAATCGGTGCCCATAGCAAAGGCGGTGGGGATTCAAGTGGTGGTCCCGTTGGTGTATTCCCTCAGTCCTGTCCACACAGACGAATTCTACGCCAAAAAAACAGCTGAAATGATGAGGACATTGAATCCGGATTATGTAATGATCAAGGATTCAATCGGTCTTCTGACCCCGGAGCGTGTCAAGACTCTGGTGCCGATGATCAAGGGAGAGATCGGAGATCTGCCGCTTGAAATGCATTCTCACTGCACCACCGGACTTGCTCCCCTATGCTGCCTTGATTCTGTAAAACTGGGCGTTGGGATCATTGACACGTGTGTCTCGCCTCTGGCGAACGGCCCATCCCACCCATCCATAGAAAACATGGCCATGAACCTTGAAAGGCTGGGTTTTTCACCCAAGGTGGACATGGGTCGGGTCAGGAAGATATCCGAGCATTTCAGATATGTGGCCAGAAGGGAAGGCAAGCCCATGGGGGCCCCTGTCGAGTACGATGCCTTCCAGTACATCCATCAGGTGCCCGGCGGCATGATTTCCAACCTTGAATTCATGCTTTCCGAGAGAGGCATGGCCCACCGATTGGAAGAGGTCCTGGAAGAGGTCAGCGTGATACGGGAGGAGTGGGGCTATCCGGTCATGATCACGCCATTTTCGCAGCTGGTAGGCACACAGGCGGTATTGAATGTCCTCCTGGGGGAACGTTACAAAGTGGCGACAGAGGAAGGCATCCGGTATGTGTTGGGACATTACGGCAAGACGCCTGCGCCAGTTGATCCGAATGTCCTGGATAAGATGTCAGGACTTCCCGAGGCGAAGGGACTTCTGAACTGGGAACAGCCCCAGCCGTCAATCCAGGAGCTGAGAAAAGAGATCGGGCGACCGGGGATATCAGATGATGAACTCCTGCTCCGGGTTCTGTTTCCGGAAGAGCATGTGGAGGCGACCATCTCCGCCGGTCCTATAAAAAAGGATTATCCCCGAGGAGATAAACCGGTCATGGCCCTCGTCCACGAGTTGACGAAGCAGCAGGATATTTCCCATATCCGCGTCCAAAAAGAGGGGTTTTCGCTGAGCCTGAAAAGGGGATCTGTCTGAACGGAGATTCCATCGGAAGGAGCCGATTTTGAAACAGCGGCCCGTATCTGCGTAAGGGGGGATGGCCCATGATCGACAACGGATCCGATGACGGGTATCTGATTTCAAAGGGGTACTCCCATTATATCTTTGCCCTCCTCTTCCTCCTCTACATGTTTGACTGGCTTGACAGGATGGTGGTGGTCTCCCTCTTCCCTTTCATTAAGGCCGATTGGGGATTGACCGATACCGAGTGCGGCATGTTGATCTCCGGTGTGTCGTGGTCGATTGTGGTCCTGACATTTCCTGTTTCCATATTCATCGACAGATGGAGCCGAAAAAAGAGTATCGGACTGATGGCTTTGCTCTGGAGCCTTGCCACAGCCGCCTGCGCCTTTACCCGCAATTATGTTCAGCTCTTTGTGGCGAGGACCGTTATCGGGGTCGGCGAGGCAGGCTATGCCCCTGGAGGGACGGCCATGATCTCCGCCCTCTTCCCCGGGGAAAAGCGCGCCAGGATCATGGGGATATGGAACGCCTCAATCCCCTTGGGGAGTGCGATCGGTCGTCGTCAGCTTATAATCTTCACCCAATGAATGGAGGAGGAGACCATGCAAGAGGTAGTGATCGTCAGTGCCGTTCGGACGCCCATCGGCGCATATTGCGGCATGCTGCGAGATGTCCCTGTGGAAAAGCTTGGCGCAATTGTCCTTGCTGAAGCCATCAAGAGGGCACATATCAAGCCGGAGGAAGTGGATGAGGTGATTCTGGGGCAATCGTTTCCAAACGGGGAATGCCCCAATGCCGCACGGCTGGCCCTTCTTGAGGCCGGGTGGCCCGTTGAAATCCCCGGTTTTACCATAGACAGGCGGTGTTGTTCGGGGTTGCAATCCATCTGGTCTGCAAACCTGCAGATCAAGGAAGGAGATGCAGCGTGGATCGTTGCCGGTGGGGTCGAAAGCATGAGCCGGGCCGAATTCTACATCCCCGGTGAGTTCCTCAAATGGGGGGTTGGCGGCAGGGTGGACCCGAAGTGGGGGTTTTTCCCTCGACAGCACGGCAGCCTGGCGCTCTGGGGACTCCCATTTTATGACAGGATCCAGCGGGGCAGGCCGATGCACCAGCCCATAAAAAGATTCGGGGAGTTGAATTCGATGATGACCTGGGCCGAGACCGCGGCAAAGAACGAGGGGATCAGCCGGGAAGAGGCGGACAAATGGGCGTTCCGCTCTCACCAGCGCGCGATCGCTGCCATTGATTCGGGAAAATTCAAGGCGGAAATTGTGCCTGTGGAGGTGAGACAGAAAAAGGAACAGGTCCTTTTGGATACAGACGAAACCCCACGCCGTGACACCACCCTGGAGAAGCTGGCGGGACTCAAAACGGTTTACGAAGATGGGATTTGCACGGCAGGTAACTCTTCCAGTGAAAATGACGGTGCGGCGGCCCTGGTGTTGACAACTCCTGAAAAGGCCAGAGAACGTGGCCAGGAACCGTTGGCCCATGTCAGGTCATTCGCTGTTGCCGCAGCCGATCCTACCCTGACGTATCCAGCCGTGCCGGCGGCGGTAAACAGGGCGCTTAAGAAGGCCTCTTTAAACATGAATCAGATCGATCTCATCGAGATTCAGGAGGCCTTTGCCGCGCAGGCCCTGGCAGATGCCAAATTGATGGGTATCGACGAAAAGGATTTGGATAAAAAGGTAAATGTGAATGGATCCGGAATTTCCTTGGGACATCCTATCGGGGCAACGGGTTCCATCCGCCTCACAACGCTCATCCATGAAATGATCAGACAAGAGGCCCGCTATGGCCTCCTGACCATCTGTGGGGGTGGAGGATTGGGGATCTGTACGATTCTGGAGAGGAAGTAGAGAATTCCGTGGTAAAACTGTTGATATTTAACCGCAAAAAGTGAGATTTGTTGACAACAGGGAAATTTAATGGAAAGCCTCCCTCTTTGGAGTTACTACTGGACCTTCATTTTTTTTGTCATTTTATTCGCAAGTATAATTCAAGGGATGACCGGCTTTGGTGCGGGGTTGCTCGCTGGTCCTACACTTGTTCTTTTCTTGGAACCGAAACGAGTCGTAATTATTCTAATGTTTACCGGTATCGCCAATTTGCTTTTCGTCGTCTACCATGCCAGAAGGCATATATATGCCGCCCGAGCCTTGCCCCTAATAATTCCTGCTATCCTCGGCGTCCCTCTCGGAACGTACATTCTTTATATGGTGGCGTCTTCTGGAACGAGTCTTGCCATTGCCTTCATTTCTATCATCTTTTCCATTCTCTTGTTAATGGGGTATCATATGCCCATTAAAAGGGAGGCCATGGCATCGTTAGGCGTAGGGTTCGCTAGCGGTGTCATGTGTGCAGCGGTTGGTATGGGCGGACCTCCTCTCATTTTATTCCTGTCTAACCAGAAGTGGCCAAAAGAGATATTCAGGGGCACAATTGCCGTGCTTTTCCTACTTACCGGCACCCTGTCTATTATCTTATACGTACTTGCGGGCATAGCAACAAATTCTCGCGTAATTGAGAGCTTGTCATTGGTCCCTGCAGGAATAATTGGGTTTTATATTGGCAATGTTATATTTAATAGGGTGAGTTCATTCCTGTTTATGAAAATATCCCTATCACTGATTTTTATTACAGGTCTTATCTCCCTCATTATAAATCTATTCAGGATATTTTGAGTCATCCCGGGCGAACGAGATAGCCATCCTTTCATATGAATGGGTTAAGGGGGAGGTATTTTCTCTCGATTATTTGCAGGAGGGGTTGAATATGCTGCCACTTGCTTTGATACGAAAAAAGAGGCTTTGAATCCGCTCCATGGTAGGCCTTGGCTATAACGAAATAGCGCTTGTCGCTCTGGCCGTGTTCGGTTCAGCAATAATCAAGAACAGTGTCGGCATCGGAGCGGGAATTTTCCTCCTTCCTTTTCTCGCCTTGGTATTTCCCGCCAAGCTGGCATTGGGGTTGGGAGCGCCGGCGATGTTGATCTCTGACGTGGTAGGGCTCAGGAACTATTGGAGAGAGTGGAACAAAAAGGAGCTGGGCACTCTCATCCCGCCTGCTGTAATGGGTGTGTTCGTCGGTGTCATCATTATCAAAATGGTTCCAGACACAATGTTTAAATTCAGTGTGGGCGTTGTGGCGATACTCTTTTCCGCCTACCACATAAGTAAAGCTGTCTTTAAGGGGAAAGACAAGGGTCTCAAACGGGTCGGGCAGTCCGCCAATACCAATAGATACGTGACGCTTCTTTTCGGATTTCTCGGAGGAACGGCAAGCACCGTCATCCATGCCGGGGGCATGGTCATGTCCATTTATCTGCTTCAGCAGCCGGTAGACAAGAGGGCCTTTGTTGGGACCCTCGTCTCATTTTTTGCTGTTCTCAATGTTCTCAAGTTAGGTGCTTATTTAAAAATCGGCATTATTAGTTCCGAGGTTGCCTTGTTGGTGGCTGCGATGTCTCCCATCATCATTCTTGGGGGATGGTTTGGGAATCTCCTGAACAAGCGATTCTCGCAAGACTTATTTAGGATTATCGTGCTCATGATCATTTTTCTCATCGGGATGAGACTTATGTTCGCCGGGCATTGATATCCGTAACAGTAATAACAGTAATGTATGATTTAACCGGAATTGAGGCTTGACTATTTGGCCGGTATCCCGAGATCAGATACGAAATCGTTTCCAAAATGCTTTGTCTTCATCTTGCCAATCTTGTCCGAATTTAGTGTCATAGTATCCCACGAACCTGTCCAGCCAGCGCTCCAAAAAGCCCTTATTCTCCTTCTTGGCCTCAAGGACATCGTTTAGATAAATAGCAATATCGGCCATTTTTTCCTTGGGCACATAAAAGGCGGCCCCCCTTTTAAATGATTTTACGGTATCATCCACACTCAGGCTGTGACCGGTAAGCATCACCGCGATGACGTTTTTTTCGTTGGCGATGTCCAGTAGTTGATACCCGTCAACCCCCATAATATCCAGTATGCTTATATCAAAATATTCATTTTCGAGATGCTTTTTGGCTTCTTCAAAGTTGTGAGCCTTTACCACATCGCACATGGGCAGCAGCGCTTCCAATGATTCCAGGACATCCTTCTCATCATCCACAACAAGGACCTTTTTACCCTCCAACATATGTTTGTTTGACATCGTAACCCCTTTCTGTTGTGGCTTCACCCAAAATGAGTGTACTTCAGTCCTAAGCGAAATCTATCTGCTCAGGAAAAACTACCGGTTTTCTGGCCACGCCACTCTTATATTCTGTTTTCGAAACATTCATTCCAGTATGAGCCAATTTAAGACTCCGAAGTGAGCGCTATTCTCATCTTTGGCCCATGGATCAACATCCGGCCAACCTATTCTGACCAAACTTTATTCCATCGACTACAATACGATTTAGAGTTACGTGACCCATCAAAAAATAGCCATTTCGTCAAAAGGTATCCGAATTAGGGGATATGCCTAATTTTTTCATCCGATACTGAAGGGTGGATCTGGGGATCCCCAATAACTGGGAGGCGCCATGTTTTCCTCCAGTGCGCCCTCCACATCGTTCCAAGGCCTGTTGAATATGCTTTTTTTCCATCTCATCTCTTGTCAAAAATTGGATTTCCTGTGTTGGGCCTTCTTCGAAAGCAAATGGATGGAGAAGCCGTTCGATATCCGCTTCAGTAAGCTTTTGACCATTGCTGAGAATCGTTATTTTTTCAACGGCATTTTGGAGTTCCCTGACATTCCCCGGCCAATGATACTGACGAAGCGCGTCCATTGCCGATGAGGAGTATTGTGCCTCGGGCCTTTGCATTATTTTTGCAAAATTGGAGGAGAAACATCGAACTAAAAGTTCAATATCTTCAATGCGTTCTCTCAACGGGGGGATCTCAAGAAGGATTGTGTTGATGCGATAAAAAAGATCTCGACGGAATTTTCCGGCCCTTATGTTTTTTGTCAAGTTTTGATTCGTGGCGGAGATGATTCTGAAATCAGCTGAGATGGGAGTGCTTTCTCCGACGCGTTCAAAGGCTTTATCCTCAAGCACCTGAAGGAGCTTCGCTTGGTTTTGCAGAGGAAGCTCTCCTATCTCATCGAGAAAAATGGTTCCCCCATTCGCCATCTCAAAACGCCCTATTCTTTTAACTGTCGCACCGGTGAAGGAGCCTTTCGCGTGTCCAAAGAATTCGCTCTCAATCAGTGACGAGGCTAACGACGCACAGTTCACTTTAACGAACAAGTTCTGGTTCCGTGGACTATGATTGTGTATGTATCTTGCAACAAGATCCTTCCCGGTTCCTGTTTCGCCAATAATCAATACCGGGGCGTTGGATTCTGCAACCAAATCCATATCATTCTTGAGTTTGCTCATCTTGCGGCTCGTAAAGTAGAACGCCTCATTTGCCTTATTTATTTTTTCTAATACAAATCCCTTTTGTTTCTCAAGTGCCTCATTTATGTTTCTTAGCTTCTCATAAGAAAGCATATTGTCAATTGCAATAGATACCTGTTTACACAATTCTTCCACAAAACCAGCCAATTCCATTATGTTTTCCGGGCACTTCTTGAAAGAGCAATGCAGCGAACCTATGATTTTATCTCGAATAATAAGTGGAAAGGCCATCGTGGATGTTAAACCTGCCATGAGCATGGAATCCGCCGAAGTCCAATGCCCAACACTTGAGAGATCTTGGATAACGATCGGTTTTCCCGATTCTATAACCATATTGGCCACCGCCCCTGCTGATAAAGGGCGACTGGTTTCACAGCTGATGCCATTCGGTTTAATTCCTTTTGCAGTTGCAAAATAGGTAATGGAACTGTCCATGGGGTCGTAAAGTTGAATGCTGCAACGGTCGCAAAGACAAACCTTCGTGAGCTGGGTGGCGATTGCTTCAAAAAGGCCCTCCCGTGTCTTCTTTGCAATAATTGCATTGTTAATGTTCAATAGGCATTCATATTTTTGTTTCGATTGCCAAGGCATTTGGCTCCTCCAGTGCGAAGGTGATTTTGGTAGGATCTATGTTCTTATAATGAAAGTGAAATAATTGTTCAAGCCCAAAAGTCGGCGGACAAATCGAAAATTCGGCTATTTGGAGCACTTATGTGACTAGCGACTGAAAATTAGCAATAAAGTTAACCTGTTATATGTAAAAAAGATGCGGCACAGAATTTGCTGGAATGATTGCGGGTATGGGAGGTTCATCCATTCAAAAAAATTGATATCAAATGTGATGAGCATAAGGAGGCGTTGGGCAGACTGGAAAGCGATTGATATTTTGTTAGATATTCGTCGACGGCCGTCTTGTACAAGGTGCCTGCTGTCAAAACGAGCAACAAAAAGGAGGAGACATAATATGCCCAATACTCACGTGATGTCCACGGACGCCTATATGACAAGGAGTCAAATGTGGGACGCAACCGGCATGTGGGCCTGGGTGCTGCATCGAATCACCGGTCTTGGCCTTGTGTTTTACATCTTGCTGCACACGGGCCTTATGGGGACATCTCTTTTGGCCGGCAAAGAGAATTTTGATTCAACCCTATCGATTTTAATGGGTCATCCTGTTTTCGAATCTCTGGACATCTTGTTGCTTGGAACAGTGCTTTACCATGGCCTCAACGGTATTCGAATATTGTTGTTCGATATAGGCATAGGTGTACGGGTTCAAACTCAAAAGAACTTATTTTGGATATTCATGGGTGTAGGGGCTATCCTGTGGTTTTGGTTCATTTTGGTGAAACTCGGTTATTGAGGAGACCAGAGAATGCATGCTTGGACGTGGGTTTTACAAAGAATCAGCGCCGTTATCTTAATCATTGCATTAGGATTGCACATAGGATTTCTTCACTTCTCTAATACCGGAGAACCCCTCAATTACGGCGAAGTTGTCGCCCGTCTCAAGACGCCGGTTCTTATCGTGTTCGATATCCTGCTGTTGACCTTCGGTCTATATCATGCCTTGTACGGCCTATATTCTGTTTTCCTCGACTTTGATTCCGGTAAGAAAGAAAGGGTGATTGTGCTGGGACTCTTTGTCGTCGTGGGACTGGGTATTGTGGGTTTTGGAATCTTCGGCCTCCTTTACACTGCCCGTTCGCTTTGAACGGTTCATAAGGAAAGGGTCCATTTGTTGGAGATAAGAAATGTCTAAGCCACTGCAAGTAAAGGTTTTCCGTTTCAACCCTGAGAGTGACGTCGCACCCAGGTTTGACGATTTCGAAGTGCCTGTTTTCGATAATATGGCTGTGTTGGATGTAGTCATTTATATTCAAAATTACCTTGATCGCTCACTTTCTTTTCGGTTTTCCTGTCGTATCGGGATGTGCGGGTCGTGCGCCATGTATGTGAACGGCAGGGCCCGCCTGGCCTGCAGGACCCAGGTATCTTCTCTAAAAACCCGAGACATCACCATTATGCCGCTGCCTAACTTCCCTATCATCCGGGATCTGGTTGTTGATATGGAGCCGTTTTTTGATAAATGGAAAAAAATAAAGCCTTATTATATTCCCAAAAGGGAGATAGATGCGCCGGTCACTGTCCAGCCCGAGTCAAACGAACGGGAGTTCATCGATGATATGCTGGATTGTATCAGTTGCGGTTGCTGCTATTCGGCCTGTTCCATGGTCGCGACCAACAAGGACTATTTAGGGCCGGCAGCACTTAACAGGGCCTACACCTTAATTGCTGATAAACGGGATGCCATAAGGGTTGAAAGATTGAAGGCCGTGGATAGATCATACGGTGTTTGGCGCTGTCACACACAGTTCAATTGTGCGGAAGTCTGCCCCAAGAATATTGTTCCCACCCGGTCTATTCAGCGCTTGAAACGACGTTGCGTATTGAAAAAGTTCGGCATATTCAAGTAAAGGACCTTAAATAAGGAGTGAATGCATTGTGGAAGTCTTAAAGGCCGACATACTGATCCTTGGCGCAGGGGGCGCAGGACTCTTTGCCGCCTTGCATGCATACGACAGCAATCCTCGTCTCAAGGTCGTCATGGCGACCAAGGGATTGCTCGGGAAGGGTGGATGCAGCAGGATGGTACAGGGAGGCCTTAATGTGGTCCTGAACAAAATGGATTCCCTGGAGAATCATTTTCAAGACACCCTCAAAGGCGGCGGGTTCATCAATAACCAGGAACTGGCCTGGACACTGGTGAGTGATGCGCCCAAAGCGGTTCACGAACTGGAGGTAAAAATTGGGTGTTTCTTCGATCGCGGTGAAGATGGAAAAATTCATCAGAAGCCTTTTGCAGGCCAGTCTTTTGACCGCACAGTTCATGTGGCTGACCTGACAGGGATCCAGATTATCAGCCGGATGACGGATCAAATATATGCCCGCGAGATACAGGTGCTTGAAGAAACCAGGGGGCTTGATTTACTGAGTTCCAAGGACGGGCATCGAATCGTGGGGGCACTCCTATCCGATATCAGGACCGGAGAGATCTTCGTTGTGAACGCCAAAGTGACGATTGTTGCCACGGGAGGCTGTGCATCCATGTACAAAATATCAGCGCCGTCTTTTGACAAGACCGGTGACGGGATGGCCATCTGTTTCAGGGCCGGGGCAGAATTCGTTGATATGGAGATGGTCCAGTTTCACCCCACGGGCCTGGTCGCCGGACGGTCCCGACTGAACGGCAGTCTCCTGGAAGAAGGTCTCAGGGGTTCAGGCGCCAGGCTCTATAACGGCCTGGGTGAACGATTTATGGAACGATACGATCCTGATCGTCTGGAAAGATCGACCCGAGATCGGGTTGCGCGCTCCAGTTTTATGGAGATCATGGCAGGAAGAGGGACGGAGAACAATGCCGTATATCTGGATGCAAGCCATCTGGGAGCCGAATTTGTGGAGCAAAAATTTCCGGGCATGGTGGAGAGGGTAAAAGATATCGGAAAGGATCTGGCCAGGGAAAAGGTGGAGGTCACCCCTACGGCGCATTACCAGATGGGGGGGGTCAGGATAAATACCCACTGCCAGAGCAATTTAGAGGGCCTGCTGGTGTGTGGTGAAGATGCGGGCGGGGTTCATGGGGCCAACAGGCTTGGGGGAAACGGCATCTGCGATTCAACGGTCTACGGTCGGAGGGCGGGAGACGCGGCCGCGGCTATGGCATTCGAAGAAGATCTTCACCCCTATCAGGAGACCGAGGCCGAGAAGATGAGAATGCACTGGCTGAAGCCTTTTTTGAGAGGCACAGGAGAAAACGTCTATGAGATTCGAGATGAAATTGAAAATCTCATGTGGGAAAAGGCGGGTCTGGTACGTACGGGTAAGCAATTGGCAGAGGCCTGGGATTGCCTGGTCCAGTTCATGGAAAAGATTGATAAGGCCAACGTGGCGGACAGATATCTTTCTCGATACAATCTGGAATGGAACCATATCATTGATGTGACCAACCTGATCACCGTGTGCAGGCTGGTTGTCAATTCGGCGCGCCACAGGGAGGAGAGCCGGGGCGCTCATTACAGAGAAGATTTTCCAGCAACTGATAATGAGAAGTGGTTGAAAAATATCTACCAGAAAAAGGCTGATGGATTTGAGCTGGAATTAACAGAAAAGCCCGTTGAGTTCAATCGGTTTGAGCGGGAGAAAATAGAAGACCGATTTTTTGAGAGAGTCAAGAAACGCTGAGGAAATGGTGAAAGAGAAACTCGGTTTCAATCGTGGGCTTCGGGAACAAAAAGACGACAGTTTGGATAAACTCTGGAAAGGTCTTAGATGCCGCGCCTATTTGAAGCGTTAATGCGGCCATGGTCAAGATGACCATGACACAAGGGAGGAACTATGTTTGTCGATGAACGGATCTATACGCTGCATGCGGGCCAGGTGCCTGTTTTTCTCAAACTCTACGAGGAGGAGGGGATGGAATGCCAGCTGCGTATTCTCGGCAAGATGGTGGGCTATTATTTCACTGATATAGGTCCGCTGAACCAGATCGTGCATATGTGGGGGTACGAAAGCCTTGACGACCGGTTTGAACGCCGAAAAAAATTACAGGCCTCGGCCGAATGGCAGGCCTATGCGAAAAAGATGCGTCCACTCGTGGCGCATGTGGAAAACAAGCTCCTCGTGCCGGCACCGTTCTTTAAAATACCCTAAAAGGCCCGCGAAATCGGCCGCATCTGAAACCCGACAACCTGGTCCGGCAGAGCGATCACACCCAGGCCAATCTCGCGGCATGGCACAAAATCCAAGAACTTTCTGGGCGCGCGCCTATGAGGATCTTAACCGATAAGACATCAACCTCTCGGCATGGTGTCCCAGAGGACGGTATTGCAAAAAAAGATTCTAAACATCGAAGTCATCATGAATAATCCGATATCCCGCATGTTGGCGCAATGGAAATAGGTAACTTCTGAAATTTCGGAGTTGCTGACTTCTGGAGATATCCAGGTGATAGCTCCTGTGTCATACAAAGCCTGCCCCACCTTACCATAACTTTCGCCAATCGCAGATTATGAATAGAAAAAGCCACCGACATGGCTGCAATCAAATGGTTTGCAGCCGGCCGTACCATGTGGTAAATTGACCCTAAATCGGCGCAATTCGAGTTGTCAAATAGCAGTCTTGGCGTTCTCTTGAACACGGCCCGAATTTCCGCTGATCCGGGCTGCAGGACAAGTGCAGGAGAGATGGGGTGGCGTAAGAGACGTCAATTGGCGGAAAAAAGCTAATAAGGAGGTGTCGCATGGCCAGATTATTTTTAATCGCCAATTTGCTGGTTGCATCTTCTGCGATTACTGCGATGGCACAGGAATTTGAGGTGGATATTATTGAAACATCCGCCGGTGATTTGAGAATCACCTTTATAGGCCATGGTTCGCTGATGTTTGTTTTTGGGGAGAAGGTTATCCATATTGATCCTTGGAGCAGATTAGCCGATTATTCCAAGATGCCGAAAGCCGATATTATCCTGTTGACCCATGAGCATCGTGACCACCTGGATCTGAACGCGTTGGACCTGATCCGCACTGAGAAAAGCCTGTTGGTATTGACTGAAACCTGCGCAAGTCAGGTCAGAGATGGTATTGTGATGAAGAACGGAGATGCCAAGACGGTGGGAGGATTGCACATAGAGGCTGTGCCCGCCTACAATCTCGTTCACATGCGCGGTGAAGGGGTACCTTTCCATCCAAAGGGGATCGGCAATGGCTATGTGATGACCTTCGGCGACAAAAAGGTTTATGTGGCCGGCGACACTGAAAATATCCCGGAAATGAAGGGACTTTCGGGGATAGATATTGCATTCCTTCCGATGAACCTCCCTTACACGATGACGCCGGAAATGGTAGCCGACGCTGTGAGGGCTTTCAAACCGAAAATCCTTTATCCCTACCATTACAGTGATACGGATGTATCAAAGATTGTGGATTTACTAAAAGATGTGAATGAAATAGATGTACGCATCAGGAAAATGAAGTAATAAGGGGTTCTTCTCAGGCGCGGCGGGGGATGGGAAGGCTTACCATCGCCCCGATCAACGGCTTGACCTCACTTCTTTTTGTTCAAATAATGCAAGATTTCATTTTTGTGACGATCCACATAGGCACAGCTGGGTTCAGTCCCACATGAACGGCATTTCAGATCATAGGCCGAGTTGAGTGTCCGGCATTGAGGGCAGGCGTAATGCTCAAGCATTTCTCCATACCACCGGGCATATCCCACCTCTTTTATCCGATTCTGGTTCTTCCACACTTCAATTCTATGGGGTCGCAGTTCCTTGAAGGTGCGCAACTCGCGACACGGATATTCGTCACATTCCACGCAAAAATCGATGCCTTTCTCTTTGGCGCATTCCACCATTTTGCATTCATTTTTGCAGAAGTAACTCCGCTTCTCCGAGCGGCACCCGTGACATTCCCATGCGTCCGGCGGGGTATGATAAATATCTGCCACGCCTTTCAACCGTTGGGGTTCATTTTCTGCCGTGCCGATAAAGAGCGTACAGGCCGGGCAGAACAGCCCGCAAACAGCGGCAAGTCTCTTATCCGGAAAGGAATCGTTTTTTGACGTCATCGGTTCTCCAAGGGTGATTAAAAAGACATAAAGACAGCAGCATTCAATATCTCCTGCTCCGCATGCGTTCAAGACTTTCAATGAGTACCAGCAAAAGGCCAAACCACACCAGCGAAAAAGTGATCAATCTTCCCGAAGGAAAATTTTCTCCATAAACACAATATCCCAGTATGCCCATGAGGGTCGGAGCGATGTACTGCATCATACCGATAATGGAGTAGTTGAGTTTTTTGCTGGCCCTGATAAACCAGATGAGCGGCAGGGTCGTAACAAGGCCTGCTGAGAGCAAAAGACAGTTGATCAAGACACCCTGGTGCATGAATGCAAGAGAATTTTCTCGGGACAGGTAGAACAGGTAACCGATTGCAAGGGGCAGCATTATCAACGTTTCAATGAGTAATCCCTCACTGCCGGCGATATTGGTCTTTTTCCGGATCAGCCCGTAGACCCCGAATGTGCCCGCCATGATCAGCGCCAGGGTGGGAAATTGGCCGAACCGCCAAATCTCCTGGGTGACGGCGACAGCTGCAAGGAATACTGCAATCTTTTGGACCCGGGTCAGGCTTTCCCTGAGAAACACGGCTGCGAGCGCCACGTTCACCAACGGATTGATGAAATATCCAAGGCTGGCCTCGAGCACTCTTCCCGATACGACGGCATAAATATATGTCAGCCAATTGACCGTCAGCAGTAGGGCGCTGGCCACAAGCGGCCACCCATTGCGTTTGATCTGATTGAAGACTTCTCCGAAAAAGGCCCTATCGGTGATCAGCAGTAAAATCACCAATACCACGGTGGACCAGATAATCCGATGGGATACGATCTCCATGGGTGAGACTGTCGAAAGCGCCTTGAAATAGAAGGGTGTGAGTCCCCAGAAGACGAATGCGGCGCCTGCCAGCAGAAAACCTGTTCTTTGATCATTTGCCATCATCAACGAATTTTCTTTCCATTCGCCTCGGCCAACAGGAGGTCAAAAAATTCTGCCCCGGCTTTTTCCACCAGGGCTGCAAACCTTTCACCGCCGCTGCTGTGCGCCTTATAGTTCCGGACACACCATTTGACCAGATGGCGCACTGTATCCGTATCATAGAGGCCGGTGAGTTGGGTCGCAAGTCTTGGATGACGGCCGAGTTTGCCGCCCACCAGCAGGCGATACCCCTGCTCCCGGCAGCGTATCGTGCCGGTGGAGCAGACCTTAATGCACTGGCCGCATTGGACGCATCGATCCCAGTCAAATACCGGGCCGGAGGCGGCCGGATCAATCGCCACGGCCGCCTCCCTGCACACGTCCTGGCAGGCGCCGCATTCACTGCACACGGCCTCCGTTCGCTCCGGCGCGGCTGCACCGATAATCCCGATATCCCTTATTTGCGGTTGGACCAGGCATTCGGGCAGTCCGCCAGGGTCACGCGGAATTCATGGTGAAACTTCAAGGGTCCGGTTATTGTCTGCTCCAAAAAGCCTCGCAAATTTTCCTCTGAAAAGACCCTTTCAATCGACCGTATCAGGCCGTCATTTTCAATAATCCGATTGGGGCACCCCTGGGAACCGAAGCAGGCGTCCACCTGAAAACCCTTCACCTCCTCATCCATTCGGGTCAAAAAGCGCTTTTTGACGGCCCTTACATCTTCCACCGTCACCACTTCCCGGCCCTCCGCCGAAACCTGCGCCTCCACCCGCTGACGGGCCCTTTTCCGAACAAAAAACGGCGCTTTTTTGATCTCCGCATCCGCCTGTGGCAGCCATTTCATCATCTGTTTTCACCCTTCTAGCAGCCTGTCGGACTTACTATGCGGCTCTGGCGCGAGTCTGACTCATTAGCTGCCGACCGAGAAATGGCCTAAAAAAATGACCTCGGGGCGACTTTTCTCTTGCATTTCCCTTTGGGTTTCGATATAATTTT